>JAJYKG010000020.1 GCA_021788795.1 Thermoplasmata archaeon
TTCGGCCCCGAGGAACTCTCCGAGGCTCCGGAGCGTCTCGCGGACCGCGGGCCTTGGAATCCTCACGCCCGGTTCGGGGTGGAGAGCGGTCGTCCGGAGGACGCGCTGCTTGCGGTCGAACGCCGAGTCGATGCGGCCGACGAGGCGGTCCCCGTGGAGGATGGGCAGCGGGTAGAACCCGTGCGTCCGCTTCGAAGCGGGCTCGTAGATGGAGATCCGATAGCGGAACCCGAAGAGGTCCTCCGCCCGCTCGCGGTCGTAGATGAGGCGGTCGAAGGGAGAGAGGAACGTCATCCGGTCCGGCAGGGGCTCGTCCACGTGACCGAGGGTTTCGTGGTCCGCGACCCACTCCCCCTGAACGCCCCTCACGCGCACGGTCTCGCCCAAGTCCCTGAACGAGGACGAGAGGCGCACGAGGCCGAGGCTTCGCAGCCGCCGCCCCGCCACGGTCCGGTCCGAGGCCGGAGGCAGGTTGAGCAACGCCTGAGGAAGGACGCGCTCGGGCAGATCCCAGAGGCGCTGGCCGTTCTTCCGGCCGCCCACCAGGATCTCGCCGCGGGGGCCGAGGAACTCGAGCATCTGGGTGACGTTGCGTCCCGCTGTCCAGCCGGTTGAGGGCCAAGGTCGGACGGCGCGGTCCTCGAGGTCGCGGCTCCGGAGCGGTCCCCTCCGACGGATCTCATGCAGCACGTACTTGCGGAAGGACTCATTCACGCGGAGCCATTCACCGACCCGCCGCTGCCACGCCCCCCGGGTGCCGGGGAAGCGCTGCATGTCCCCCTTGATGAGCGGGAAGTCCTCCGTGGGGCGGATGCAGGCCCGCCATTCGAACAGCGCGTGTTCTCGCCAGAGGAGTCGGTCGATCTCCGCGCGGTCGAACGGGCCGAGCCGGCTCCAGAGGACCAGGAGGTGGCTGGGGGCCACATGGCTGGTCGGGTCGAGTTGGAGCCGGGCGATGCGCCGCACGGTGTCGAGGACGCCGCGGGCGCGGCCGTCCAGGACTTGCGCACGGATCGCCAGGCGCCTCGCCTGGGCCCGGGTAAGCGTGGTGCCTTCCGTGGGATCCGTCCTCCTGCGCAAGCGGGTGGACCAGTTAAGGATTCCCCGGGGAGGGCGGAATCCTTGTGCCGGACGGGGCACACTGGGTCGCGAAACCTTCTTCGTCCGAGGGCGGTTCAGGGCCGTCACCCGGTCCACCGTCCGGGAGGATTCCGGATGCCCGAAGCTTTCCGCCTCGACCCGAAGCGCCTGGCCCTGGTTGTCATCGACCTGCAGAAGGGGATCGTCGGCATGCCGACGGCCCCCCACCCCGCTGAGAGCGTGGTGGCGAACGCTGCGCGCCTCGCGGACGCTTTCCGTTCCCACAGCGCGTACGTCGTGCTCGTCCATGTCGGGCCGTCCCCCGATGGGAAGGACGCCCTGCACCCCCTCACGGACCCGCAACCCCCTCGCCCTCCCCCCGCCCCCGGATGGGACGAATTCGTGCCGGAGATCGGCCCGAAGCCCGGGGACCATGTCGTCCGCAAGCGGCAGTGGGGCGCCTTCTACGGGACGGACCTGGATCTCCAGCTGCGACGACGCGGCATCGACACGATCGTCCTCTGCGGGGTCTCCACGAACTTCGGCGTCGAGAGCACCGCCCGAGACGCGTACGAGCGGGGCTACAACCAGATGTTCGTGGAGGACGCTTGCGCCGCCCGTTCCGCGGAGGACCACGCCTACCCCTTCCGTGCGATCTTCCCGCGGATCGGTGTGGTGCGGAGCACCGAGGACGTCCTCCGGGGACTGGGCGCATCCAATTAGGTCAGCCGAAATCCTAATCCCTGGTTCCGCCCCTTCCCGGTCCGTCCCCTTCACGGGGCGGGTGCGGGCGGAGGATGGTGGACTCCGGGCAGGAATCCGACGACGAGGCTCTCTTCCGTTTGATGGTGGGTTGCCGGTACACCCAGACGCTCTACGTCGTCGCGAAGCTCGGGATCGCGGACCGCTTGTCGGGGGGCCCGAAGGATGCGGCCACGATTGCCCGGGAGGTCGGGGCGCGTCCGGACTCCCTCTTTCGGGTGCTCCGGGCGCTGGCGTCCGTGGGGGTGTTCACGCAGGACGCCTCCGACCGGTTCGCCCTCGGTCCGCTGGGGCAGTTCCTGCGCTCCGACGGAAAGCGCTCCCTCGCTCCGTACGCGGTCTTCGGCGGCGAGGAGAACTACCGCGCCTGGGGGGACCTCCTTCACGCCGTGACGACCGGGGAGACCCCCTTCGACCACGTCTTCGGCATGCACCACTTCGAGTACCTGGCCCGGAACCCGGAGGCCAGCGCGACCTTCAACGCGTCCATGGCCGCGTCGTCGCAGCTCTCCGGATACGCGTTCGACGGCTACGACTTCTCGGGCCATCGCATCGTCCTGGACGTGGGCGGCGGGCGAGGGGCCCTCCTCGGCTCCATCCTGTCCGAGCATCCTCGCCTGCGCGGAATCCTCTACGACCTACCCGCCGCGGTCGCGGAGGCCCCCAGCCATCTGGCCTCGATGGGCGTCGCGGACCGGTGCGAGATCCGGACGGGGTCCGCGTTCGAGGCGATCCCTTCGGGAGCGGATCTCTACGTCATGTCCCGGCTCCTGCACGACTTCCCGGATGAACGGGCGGCGCTCCTGCTGCGCAACTGCCGCGCGGCGATCCCCCACGACGGCGTCCTCCTGATCCGGGAAGGGGTCCTCCCCTCGGGCCCCTGCCCCCCGCGCAGGGCCTTCCTCGACCTCGAGATGCTCGTGATGAACGGTGGCCGGGAGCGGACGGAGACGGAGTGGCGGAGCCTCCTCACCCGGACGGGGTTCGGCCTCCAGCGCGTGATCGGCGGCGGCCGGATGCAGGATCTCCTCGAGGCGACCCCGCTCTAGGCCGGCCGCGACGATCCGTCGGCGGGGCCGTTAGGGTTTTGTCCCGGGCCCGTGTTGTCTGCGTGATGCCCGAAGTCGGATCGACTCCCAACGCGAAGCCTGCGACCCCGCACGCCGCCGTGCTGGGCGACGCGAAGGCCACGATCAACGCGCCCGCTTTCCGGGTCTTCGCCGCCCTGACGGACCCCGACGAGCTCGCCGCGTGGTGGGGCAAGGACGTCGTCGTGGAACCGGACGTGGGCGGGAGGTACGAGACCACGCTCCCCGAGGGCCGCATCGAAGGCACGATCACCGCGATCGATGGCCCGGAGACGCTCGCCTTCACGCTGCTCGTCCCTGCCGGAGGGTCCGAGGTCACCACGAACGTCCACTACGAGCTGTCGCCGAAGGGGGCGCAGACCGCCGTCCACATCGCCCACCGGGGCAACCAGGAGGTCCCGGGGGATTGGAGCGCGATGTGGCAGGCAATCCTCGAGTCGCTGAAGGCGTACGTCGAGGAGCATGCCGCCGACTCGGCCTCCTCCGCGTGACGCGCCCGGGGGAGCATGAAGCCGAGAATGGAAGGTTGCCTCTGCCTCGTGACCGGGCCGACGTCCGGGATCGGCCGGGAGACGGCACGTAGCCTCGCGGTTCTTGGGGCCCATCTGGTCCTCGCCTGCCGGGACACGGCTAAGGGCGCCGCGGTCCGGGACGACATCGCCGCGGAGACGGGCAACGCGAACCTCGAGGTTCGGAAGATCGACCTCGCGGACCCCGCGTCGGTCCGCTCCTTCGCCTCCGAATTCACGGCCGCGCACCCGCGGCTCGACGTGCTCATCAACAACGCGGGAGTGCTCTCCTTTCGCCGCCGCCTGACGCCGCAGGGTGTCGAGGCCCACTTCGCGGTGAACGTCCTCGGCCCCTTCCTTCTCACGAACGCGCTCCTGCCGGTCCTGAAGGCGAGTGCGCCCTCCCGCATCATCAACGTCGGGTCGGCCACGCACTTCAGTGGGCACGTGGACCTTGACAACCTCCAGGGCGAGCGGGAGTATCGGTTCCTCCGCGCCTACAGCACCTCGAAGCTCGAGATCCTCCTCCTCACGTACGAGTTCGCGCGGCGCCTCGAGGGGAGCGGCGTCACCGTGAACTGCGTCCACCCGGGCGCGATCCGCACGGACCTGTACAACGGCCTGCCCGTCGCGTTCCGGTTCGTCAAGTGGTTCCTCCGCGATCCCGTGACCGGGGCCGCCCCGATCGTGCGGCTGGCCTCGGACCCCGACCTGGAGGACGTCAGCGGTCGCTACTTCGATCGTCTCAGGGAGGCGCGATCCGCGGCGGAGTCGTACGACGTCGACTTGGCGCAACGCCTCTGGTCCGCGTGCGAGCGGCTTGCGTCCTCGGTCCCATGAAGACGGGGCCGCTGTGGGCGTTTTCCCTCAGCGGAAGCGCCGGCGGCCTCGATCGCTCGGCCTCCGCATCGCCTGCGGGCGGCGGCCGCCTTCATGGCCGTGGACCCTCGGGGGCGGTGGGGCGTTGTAGTTGAAGTCCGGGAGCGTCACCCGGGGAATCGTCCGTCCGAGCGCCTTCTCGATTCCGCGAAGCTCCCCCTCGTCCTCTTGCGTGACGAACGTGATCGCCTCGCCCTCCGCCTCGGCCCGCGCGGTGCGTCCCACGCGGTGGATGTAATCCGTCGGCACCGGGGGTACGTCGTAGTTGACCACATGGGTGATGCCTTCGACGTCCAGTCCCCGGGCCGCCACGTCCGTGGCCACGAGCACCTGGTGCTGGCCGCTGCGGAATCCCGCGAGCGCGGAATCGCGCTGGCTCTGACTCCGGTCCCCGTGGATCCGGGCGACGTCGAACCCGGCCTGGTTCAGCTGCCGCGCGACGCGGTCCGCGCGCCGCTTCGTCCGTACGAACACGAGGACGGACATCATGTCCTCGCGGCCGAGGAGCTCGGCGAGGAGCGCCGTCTTCAGGTGCTGGGGCACCGGGTACACCTCGTGGCGGATCTTCGCGGGCGGTCGGTGCGGCGGGGACACGGAGATTCGGACGGCATCCTTCATGATGCTCCTCGAGAGCGCCTCGATTTCCGGCTCCATCGTCGCGGAGAACAGGAGGGTCTGCCGCTCCCGCGGCAGGGCCGCGATGATCCGCCGCACGTCCGGGAGGAAGCCCATGTCGAGCATCCGGTCCGCCTCGTCGAGGACGAGGACCTGGAGCCCCCGGAAGTCCACGTTCCGGCGGCCCATGTGGTCCAGGAGGCGGCCGGGGGTCGCGATGACGACGTCCACGCCGCCGCGGAGCGCGTGCTCCTGCGGTCCCATGCCGACGCCGCCGTATACGGACTGCCCGCGGATGCGCGTCCCCTTCCCGAAGGACCGGAAAGCGGTCTCGGTCTGGGCCGCGAGCTCCCGGGTCGGGGACAGGATGAGGGCGCGCGTGCGGCCCGTGGGCTGCTTCATGAGGCGCTGGAGGATCGGGAGGACGAAGGCCGCGGTCTTGCCGGAGCCCGTCTGCGCGGTGCCGATGACGTCGCGTCCCTTCAGGATGGCGGGGATGGCCTCCCGCTGGATCGGGGTCGGGGCCTCGTAGCCCATCGCATAGACGGCCTTGAGGAGGACGGGGTCGAGGCCGAGGGGGTCGAACGCGGTCGTTTCGGGCATCGGGTGGTGTACGGCGTGGGTCCCATAAGGTTTCGCGTGGGGTCCGGTGCAATCCTTATGCGGTCCCGCACGTTCCCGTCGGGGCCTCCCGGCCGCCGGGAGACCGTGCGATACCTTGGACGCCGTCTGCGTGGGCTGCGGGGTCTGTGGGCTCGTGTGTGCCGAGCACCTCGCGAAGCATCCGAAGGTCGATCGCCTGATTCTCGCCGACCGGAGGACGGAGGGCGCACGCGCCCTCACCGCCCGGCTCTCCAGCACCCGGGTCTCCGTCCGCGAGGCCGACGGCACCGATCCGGCGGCCCTGCGGGCCCTCCTGAAGCACGCCGACCTCGTCGTCGCGGCGATGCCCTGGAGGCTCAACCGGCTTGTCCTGGAGATCGCGGCCCAGGTCGGGGTGGACTACGTGGACTTCGGGATGCCGTTCGACGGAACGGGGCCCGAGTTCGATGCGGCGGACAAGCTCTGCCGCGACGCGGGCGTGTCCGCCCTCGTGGGGATGGGCATGGAGCCCGGGATCTCCGACGTCTTCGCGATGCATGCCGCGGCGTCGTTCGACCGGGTCGTCGAGGTCCACGTGTACGACGGCGACACGGCGAGCGTCGAAGGGCTCGAGCTCTTCTCCACGTGGTCCCCGGTGGACCTGCTCGACGAGATGAGCGTGCCCGCCGCGGTGTTCGAGGACGGGAAGATCCGCTTCCTCCCGCCGATGAGCGCGAAGCAGACGTACGCGTTCCCGGAGCCGGTCGGTCCGCTCACGGTCTACAAGACGAACCACGACGAGACCTACTTCCTCCCGATGGCCCTGCCCGCCCTGCGGCGGGCCTCGTTCAACATCTTCATCGATTCCGCCTGGGTCGATGCGGCCGCCACGCTGCGGAGGCTCGGCCTCCTGCGGAAGGAGCCGCTGGACGTACGCGGCACACCCGTCCACCCGCTGGACGTGATCGCGGCGGCGCTCCCGATGCCCACAATCCTCGCGGACCGGATCCGCGGCATCGCCTCGTTCGCCGTCGAGGTTGCAGGGGAGAAAGACGGGCGGTCGGTGCGCAGGAGGGTATGGACGTCGATGTCCTACGCGGACGCGCACCGGCTGCACGGGACGAACGCGACCGCGTACCTGGTTGGCACGGGAGGGGCTGTGGCGGCCGAGATGCTGCTCGACGGCGAGGTGAAGGACACGGGTCTCGTCATCCCGGAGCGCCTTCCGCCCGAGAGCTACCTGCGCCGCCTCCGAGCGAAGGGGATCGAGCCCCACGAGGAGGCGCTCCCCGCCTGAACCCGGCCGCGGGCCGACAAACCTTTTCAGCGGGCGGAGGACATCCAGCTTTCCAGGAGAGGGAATGTTGTTCGCGCGGACGGGCCCGGCGGCCGCTGACACGCTGTCTCCTAAGTCAGCTGGCGGCGTGACCGCGATCGTCCTCGCGGCGGGCGCCTCGGCTCGGATGGGGATGCCCAAACCGCTCCTCCCGCTGGCAGGAAAGCCGCTCCTCGCCCACAGCCTCGACGCCCTTCGCCAGGGCGGGCTCCGCGAGATCGTGGTGGTCCTCGGCGCCGAGGCGGAGCGTGTGCGCCGGGTCGTCTCGCTCGACGGCATGTCGGTCGCCGTGAACCCGGACCCCGCGCAAGGGATGAGTTCCTCGATCCGCGCCGGGCTGCGCGCGGCCCCACCGGAGACGGCGGCGTTCCTCATCGTGCTCGGGGACCAGCCGCTCGTCGCGCCCGGGACGATTCGTGCGCTCGTCGCGCGGCAGGAGGCCACCGGGGCGCGGATCCTGGTGCCCACCTACGGGGGCGTGCGCGGGAACCCGGTCCTCCTGCACCGCTCCCTGTCCGCGGAGATGGAGGCGGTCCGCGGCGACGTGGGTTGCCGCGGCGTCGTGGCGAGGCACGCATCCGAGGTCATGGAGGTCCGCGTCGACGACCCCGGCATCCTCGTGGACGTGGACACGCCCGACGATCTCGAACGCGTCGAGGCCGTCCTCCAGAAGGGACTGCCGCTGTCCCGGCTGGTCGAGGGTCGCGGAAGGCGATGACGGGTGCGACTCAGGTCGCCTCGAGTCGCTTGCGCGCGTTCTCGAAGAACGCTGCCGACTTCTTGTCGACGGTGCCTTGCAGGAGGCGGGCGCCGACGCTTGCGATGGGCCCACTCATCAGGACCTCGGCGGCCCAGCGCACCGTCGTGACGCCGTCGACCTGGGAGAGGTCCATGGTCGCATCGATGTCGAACCCGCTCCCCATGCCGGACCCCTGCACCTTGAGGCGGGCACGCTGCGGCGGCGAGCGCTCCACGACGACGGCGGCCAGGTTGAAGGTCCCTTTGATGAACCCGACGCCCGTCTTCACGGACCCCTTGAAATGGTCCGCGTCCTGGGCCTGGATCGTGTGCGGGTCGTCAATGCACGCGGAGAGCTCCTCCGGGGATAGCAGGAAGGCGTAGACGCGGTCCGCCGCGCTCCTCGCCTGGAACGTGCCTTCGAGGTGCATGCGCACGCACCAGAGCGGGCGTGGCACTTCTTCTTTTGCGTGTCCGAGGCCTAGAGCTTGCCGTCCTTGGCCGCTTTCTGCGCGCGCTTGGAGCGCTCTTTCGCCGAGTACCCCGTGGCGGCCTCGAGGAAGCGGTTGTTCCGCGCGATCGTGTCCGTGGCCACGTCGTCGGGGACGCCCGGCTTCATGACCATGTCCACGAACAGCTGCTTGCCGTCCGTCCAAGCCGTGAGCTTGTCGATCGCCCCGAAGGAAAGGACGACCTTCCCGTCCTCCACCGTCGCGGAGACGAACGCCTCCGCCGCGATCGCCCGGAGCTTGTCGTCCTCGAGGTTCTTCGCATGGCCCCGGCGCAACTCGTAGGCCCGCATCGGGCCGCGGGGAAGGGGATGCTGGCTATGAAGGTTGCGTCCCGATTCTCGGAGGGAACCGTCACTTCTCGCGCCACTGCGCCTTGAACATCGCGAGGAGCATGAAGGCGGCCGTGAAGGCGATGAGGATTCCGGCCGCGCGGAGCCAGTCCAGCTCCGAGAGGGGCGGCCCGATCCCGAGAGCGCCCTGGATGAGCTGGGAGGCGTCCGCGGTCGGCGCGAGGTACCCGAGCCACTGGTACTGCGGCGCGATCGACGTGATCGGGTAGTAGACGGGCGGGAGCACGGAGAGGACGAGGGAGAGCAGCGGTGCGATCGCGAACGTCTCCCGGATGTCGCGGAGGTACGTCGCGAGGAAGAACCCGAGGGAGGAGCCCAGGGCCCAGATCAGGAGGAGCGTGGCGACGATGATGGGGAGGCCGAGGAGGCCCGGGGTGCGCGTCGTGTACCCCACGAGGATGAACACCACGATGCCCGGCATCGCGAACGCGAGCTCGGAGAGGGCCATGCCGAGGACGTAGGTCGAGGCGCGCATGGGCGAGGCGACGACCATGTCCTGGAGCTTGAGGTCGACGCGGAAGTGGGTCATGTCCGCCTGGAGGCTCGTGCCGATGGAGAACGTCGTCAGGACGAGGCCGCCCGCGACGCCGAACCCGATCGCGGCCCCGGCCCCGTGGCTCAGGATGTAGATGAAGAACAGGAAGGAGAACGGCGCGGCGAGGGTGTTGAAGAGATAGAGGGGCATGCGCTTGACGGGGATGATGCCATTCAGGGCGATTAGCCCCCACGAGGAACGCAGCTGGGTCCGCAGGTTCATGCGCCTTCCTCCTCTTCCCCCTCCGTCTCCTCGTCCACGGCGCCGCCGACGAGCTGCACGAAGAGGTCCTCGAGGGTGACGGGCCCGGCCACCGCGCGGACGCCGCGGGTCAGGGCGAGGCGGGTCAGCTCCTCCGCGCCGCCCTGCGTGGTGAACACGATCTGCGAGTCCCCGATCGCGGCGGACTGCCCGTACGACGCGGTCTCGTCCGCGGTGAAGCCGCGGCCCGTGAGGGCGACGCGGAACGGCCACTGCACCTTCGCGACGAGCTCGTCCAGCGTCCCGACCGCGAGAACCCTCCCCTCGTTCAGGATCGCGAGGTGCGTGCTGAGGAGCTGCGCCTCCTCGAGGTAGTGCGTCGTCAGGAGGATCGTGCGGCCCTCCTTCGCCGCCTCCTCCACCGCGGTCCAGACGTCTCGGCGGGCGAGGGCGTCGAGCCCGGTCGTGGGCTCGTCCAGGAACAGGAGCTCGGCGTTCGACGCGAGGGCCATGGCCACGAGCACCCGACGGCGGAGGCCGCCGGACTGCTTCCAGAGGACCGTGTCCTTCCCCTTCAAGAGCCCGAGGCGCCCGAGGGTGTCCAGGGCGCGCTTCCTCGCTTCCGCGGCGGGGAAGCCGCGGAGGGTCAGGTAGTAGTACACGTGCTCGAACGGGGTCGCGTAGAAGAACGGCCGGGACTCCTGCGGGATCACCGCGACGCGGTCCCGGACCGCGTTCGCCTGCGACACGGCGTCGTACCCCAGGACCTCGACGTGCCCTGCGGTGGGTAAAAGTTGCGTCCCCGCGATCCGGAGGAACGTCGTCTTGCCGGCGCCGTTGCGCCCGATGAGGCCGAAGATCTCCCCGCGCTGGATGTCCAGCGTGACGCGGTCGAGGGCGCGCTTGCCGTGGCTGCCCTTGTACTCCTTCGTGAGCTCGCGCGCGGCGATGGCGGAGGGCACGGCCGGGGGGAAGCCGGGGGCGGTTTAAGGCCGTTTGTACGGCGGAGCCGGTTCATTCCTCACGGAGACACGGAGGCCAGAAGGCTTATGCACGGGCACGGAAACGGCCCGTTCCGGTGGGAGCGGGATGCCCACGAAAAAACGTCTCGCGCTCGTCGTCGGAGTGGTGATCGTCGCGCTCTTCCTCGGCCTTGTGGCCGTCAGCGCGCTCCTCGAGCCCGCGCCTCCTCTCCCCGCGGCGGCCTCCACGCGGGAGGGCGCGATCCCCGCGGATGCCGTGAAGATGACGCCCGCGACGGACCTGGACCCGCCCGTGGTGAACAGCGCGGAGTTCGAGGCTCCTGTCCCCATGCCCGGCCCCGTGGACACCGCGGGCGCCGAGGACTCGCCGTTCATCACGCCGGACGGGCAGGACTTCTACTTCTTCTTCACCCCCGACGTGCGGGCGGACGTGACCAAGCAGCTCCTCGACCACGTCACGGGCATCTAGACTTCGCACCGGGCGGGGACCACGTGGACCGAGCCCACACGCGTCCTCCTGGGGAGCACGCAGTCCCTCGACGGATGCGAGGAGGTGCACAGGGACCGGATGTGGTTCTGCTCCGTCCGGGTCGGCAATTATCGCGACGTGGACATCTACAACGCGACGCTCGTAGACGGCCAGTGGACCGACGTGAAGAACGCGGGCACCCAGCTGAACGTGGACTACGCGATCGGGGAGTTCACGTTCTCGCCGGACGGCGCAGGCCTGTACTACGGCAAGGACGGGGCGATTTGGGCCCTCGACCGGAGCGGCAGCGGGTGGACGAATCCGCACCCCATTCCCAGCCTGAGCGTGGCCTCGGGGGAGAACCAGCCGTTCATCACGCCCAACGGTACCGAGCTCTGGTTCACGGGGTACAGCCTCCGCGGCGAGCCCGGGCCGGCCTGCTTCCGCGCCGTGTGGAACGGCACGGGATGGGGGACGCCGGTCGAGATCGTGTCGAGCTTCGCGGGCGAGCCCACCCTGGACGCCCAGGGCAACGTCTACTTCGTCCACCACTTCTTCACGGCGAACGGCACGATGATCGAGGCGGACATCTATGTGGCGTACCGCAAGGGCGTCTCGGTCACGGCCTCTGCGTTCCCGGTCCCGCCGGAGCTGGGCGCTCTCCTCGGTGTCGCGGGTCCGCTCCTTGCAGCCGCCGCCCCGGTCCGGAAGCTCCTCTGACGCCATCCCGATGGCGGCTCAGTCGAGGCCGTCGATCCGCGCGAGCACGCGCAACGCCCGAAGCGTGATCACCTTGCTGGGTTCACCGACTTCCTCCAGCGCGAACGGGCTCGGGCGGTCCTTCGGGTGCTTCGCGTACCACTCGGCCATCGAACCCTCCACGTCCGGGTGGACCGCGTCCAGGTTCCAGCGTCCGTCGCGACGCCGCTTCTCCTTCATCACGGACAGCGCGTGCCCGAGTCGCGGATCGCCGCCGTAACCCAGCGCGGTCATGAAGTCCAGGCCGACGAGCAGGTCGTAGTAGTAGTGCACGGGATAGTGGAAGCGATACCAGGGCTCGTAGTGGTCTCCCTGCTTGTGCAGCTCCCGCTGGAGGAAGAACTCCGCGCCCGCCTCGACCGCGCGCTGCATCCCGGCGGTCCACTTGGACCTCGGATACACCGCGAAGGCGCTCATGGGCTCCCAGGAATCAAGGTTCCTTCCGCTGCCGAAGCAACTCCAGCCGCCCAGGTGGCTGGCGTGTTTCTCCATCCACTCGAAGGACTTCTTGACCGCGGGGTGGTCTGCGTAGCCGAACTGCACGAGGGCGCGTGCGGTATTCCCGACGGTACAGAGATGGCTCGACTTGTTGCTGTCGATGCCGAAGCCACCGTCGGCCGCCGCGAAGCGTCGGATCCACTCGTCCGCGGACCTCTTGATCCGCGGATCCTCCTTGGTCATCCCCAGGTCCGCGAGGACGAGGAGCATCCAGTTCGTCGAGAGGTACTTCGGCACGTAGAAGCGCCCGTCCGAGACCCACCAGCCACCCGGGTCCTGCTTCGCCAGGAGGTCCGCGGCCCATCCGCGCCGTGGGATCGCCTCCCTCGCCTCCGCGACCTCCGGGTCGTCCTCCGCTTTCCCCAGCAGCTGCGTCAACGCCATGTAGCGCGCGGCGGGCTGGTCCTCCCCGAGCAGCCAGTCAAGCGCGGCCTTCGTCGTGTCGGCCTTCTTCGCCATCTCTCTCGCCGCCGGGCCCACTCGCGGGCGGCTCCTAAAGCTTACGGAGGGCGGACCGAATCGCCGGTCAACCCTCGAGGACGAACAGCGGGTCCGCGGGGGTGAGCATGAACTCCTGGAGGTCGAGGTACTCCCGCCACAGGTCCTTGCATTCGCAGTCGAGGTCGCGGAAGTCCGTGCGCAGGCCGAGGGAGAACTCCTCGATTGCGTCCATGACCTTGCGGTCGCAGGCGCCGCAGTTGTGGGCGCCCCGGACCATGCCGCCCGCGGTGGGGTGCGACTTCACATGGGCCCTGAGGTCCCGCGTGCGCTCGAGGACCTCCACGACGGACCAGAGCCAGGGCGGGCGGTACTCACCGCGGCGGAAGAGCCGCTCGACGAGGGTGCGGCTCTGCACGTTCACGGGGTTGAAGGAGATCATGTCGCTGTGCGGGTCGGCGTCGTGGCCCGAGCGGACCGCGTCCTCGATCGCCTCGCGCTCCGTGAGGAAGGGCGGCTTGACCAGGAGGTACGTCTTGACCGTCGCGCCGAGCTCGTGGCAGAGGGCCGCGGCCCGGGCGTGCTCGTCGAGCCCCCACACCTTGTTCACGCTGTGCCGGAGCACCCTGGGATCCGTCGACTCGAGCCCGAAGGCCACCTCGAGCTCGTCCACGTGCCTCGTCGCGGCGTCCAGCTGGTCCCGCCGCAGGAGGTGGGAGAGCGTCTCGACGATGACCTTGTCGCAGCGGTCCCCGAGTTCCTCGAGGATCTTCTCGCGCATCTCCGGCGCGACCTCGTGGTCGTCGAAGAAATTCCCCGAGGTGTACACCTTGGCCATGGGCTGGCCCGTGTGCTTCTTCAGGACGGCGTCGAGCTGGTGCGTCAAGTCCGCGACCGACACCTCCCGGGCGACGTCGTTCACGTAGCCGCACATCGAGCACCCGGAGGCCTGGGCCCAGTAGCAGCCGCGGGTGCGGAAGATGATGACCCAGGCGTCGACGACCTTGCCGTGGAGGACGTCCTTCTCCGTCCAGGTGGAGATGTACTCCCGCGGGTCGAAGTCCCGGGGGCGTCGCTCGTCCTTGACGATCTGCGCGAGGCGCATGGGCCCCGCGTCGAACGGCGCGGAGGGGAAAAAGCTTTAGGGCCGGTCCGGGCCGCGACCGGCGAATCGACAAAGCCTCTTGAGCCCGCGCGCGCCTCAAACGCCGCCCATGCCCACCGCTTCAGCGCTCGCTCCCCTGGTGAACGTCTACACGATCCGCGTCGGCCCGCCGAGAACCATCGTCGTGCCGAAGGCGTCTGAGCTCGCGTCCCTCCAAGACGTGGCGGTGAGCGGGACGCTCCTCAAGAAGCAGGTCATTTCCCTGGACCCCGCGACCGGCCGGCGGACCGTGCGCCTCGGGCAGAACGGCGGCGCCTACGCCATCGAGGCGGACGGGGATCTCCACTTCTGCCTCGGGGTGAAGCCGCTGCAGCCGCACATCACGTGCGAGGTCCAGCACGCGACGCCCTACCTGTCCACCTTCCAGGGCGCCGTGGGCGGACCGATTACGGCCACCGGCTACTTCCGTTGCCTCTTCGAGCACCCCGGCTTCCGCCCCGAGGACGACGCCCACATCTTCGAGATCCACCCGGTCCGCGCCGCGGACCTGGCGGGGCAGGCGATCCCCTTCGACGTCGGCATCCCGGACCCCGGCTCGATCCATACGTGGCTGTATCCGCACCCCCTGAACATGCAGGACTCAAGGATCCGGGTGGCCTACGAGCCCGTCACCGACACGCTGACGTTCACGAACATGGAGGGCGAGGACGAGAACTACGTCCAGGTGGTCGGCGCGGTCAGCGCCATCCACCCCAGCCCGGGAGGCTCCGCGCCCGGGACCTTCACGTTCACGAGCGGCGACATCGGCCACCCGATCCAGGTCCTCGTCCTCCAGGGCACCCGGGCCGTGGGCCAGCTCGCGAACCTCACGACCACGAGCATCACCCTCGTCGCCCTGCGCGGCATCGATCTGCGGCAGGCCCTCGCCGGGAGGTACGTCATCCTGCTCCTCGCCATCGACATCCAGCCCGGACCGTGACCCCATGCCCGCTCTCTGCGCGACCCGCGCGATCAAGAATGCCCGGCACTTGCAGGCGACCGCCCCCGCGATCCTCCCGAAGGTGGAGCCTGCGGAGGGCTTCGCGAGCCGGGTGCCGCGGGAGCTGCTCGCCCGGCTCCACACCACGGTGCCCCCGAAGGACCTGGAGCGCGTGCCCGGTCTCGCCGCAGCCCTCGCTCGCTCACCGCCCCCGCGTCCCCGCGCCTCGGCGGCCGAGCCCCTGTTCAACGGCACCCTGGTCTTCGCCGCGGTCAACTTCCGGACGAGCCAGGATTTCCTCTCTGTCAAGCCCGCGGACCTCGCCGTCGCCATGGACTTCGCCCGCCTGGCCGCCGTCCCGATCTCCCTGTACGCGGGCCAGTACGGGCCCAACGGGCTGAAGGTCGCCGACAAGGCGGTGCCCCTCGCCGCGAACGCGCCCTCGGGGACCTACAACGACCAGACCCTCCAGGGGTGGGTGAACTCCATCGTGAGCGAGAACAAGCTCCCCGCGGATACCTGTGTCGTCATCCTGAACCCTGAGGGCGTCGTGAACACGGACGCGGACCCGAGCCAGGGCGTCGGCGGCTACCACGGCCTGGCGAACGTGCCGTACTGCTTCGTGAACGTCATGGGGACGGGGTTGACCGTGAAGGACGAGGCGAACCTCTACGCCCTCGCGCTGAGCCACGAGATCGCAGAGATGACGGTGGACCCACGGGCTGACTTGGGCAACCCTGAGGTCTGCGACGGCTGCGGACCGAATTGTCAGCAGGTCTGGCTGGACTACTTCGACAACGCGGGCGGATACATCCAGACCCTGCAGACCATCCCGCCGCCGTTCGACTACGCGTTCTTCTTGAATGCGATTGTCCGACCTGCGTCCGCGACGGCCTGCCCCGCGCCCGGCCCATCGTGCGCCTACGCGCCGCCGTGAGGGCGCGAATCCGACAGGCTTAGGCCGCGGGCCGGCTAACGTCCTC
>JAJYKG010000272.1 GCA_021788795.1 Thermoplasmata archaeon
TCGCGCCCTTCTCCGAGACGGAGATGCTCGTCCTGAAGACGGAGGAGCTCATCAACGGGCCGCTAAAGAAGGAACTCAAGGAGGTCGGGCAGGACATCAAGGTCATGGGCGTGCGGAAGAAGGACAAGATCCGTCTGACGATCGCGGCCGCGATGGTGGACCGCTACATCCCGGACAAGGACCACTACCGCAACGTCGTGGAGGAGCTGCGGGAGCGCGTCCTCGACAACGCGGCCAAGGTGACGAAGCGCGAGGTCGCCGTGGACATCAACACGGGCGACAACTACGACGCGGGCATCTTCTACCTCACCGTGACCGGCCTGTCGTGGGAGAACGGGGACGACGGCAGCGTGGGCCGCGGGAACCGCGTGAGCGGGCTCATCACGCCGTACCGCCCGATGTCCATGGAGGCGGCCGCGGGCAAGAATCCCGTGACCCACGTGGGCAAGATGTACAACCTCCTGTCCTTCGACATCGCCGACCGGATCGTGAAGGAGAACCCGGGCAAGGTGAAGGAGGTCTGGGTGCGGATCGTCTCCCAGATCGGCAGGCCCATCGATGAGCCCCAGGTCGCCGCGGCGCAGATCATCCCTGAGAAAGGGACGAAGCTCTCCGCGGTCCAGAAGGACGCTGAATCGATCATCGACCAGGAGCTCGCGAAGATCTACAAGCTGACGGACCGCATCGTCGCGGGCAAGGCACGGGTCTTCTGATTCCCGCGTCACCTGGGGTCATAGCCGAACGTATTTAGCCCGAGCCTCGCATCTCGCACGCGGTTGGGGCCATGAACGAGGACGTCGCCTTCATCTACGATCAGGTCGACCAGCACAGCGCCTGGTTCGCGAAGTGCCTCCCGATGATCGCGTCCGAGAACGTGATCTCGCCGCTCGCGCGCGAGCTGCTCCTCTCCGATTTCGGGGACCGGTACGCGGAGGGCCTGCCGCACGAGCGGTACTACCAGGGCAACCTCTACACAGACGAGGTCGAGATCCGCGTCACGGAGCTCGCGAAGAAGCTGTTCCGCGCGCGCCACGCGGACCCGCGGCTCATCAGCGGCACGACCGCGAACATGGCCGTCTACTTCGCCCTCCTGGAGCCCGGGGACATCATGACCTCCGTCGCCCTGGCGAACGGCGCGCACATCTCCTCCGCGAAGTTCGGCGCCGCCGGCATGCGCGGCGTGAACACGATCAACTACCCCTTCGACATCGACCGGATGAACATCGACGTGGACGGCACGGCGAAGCTCATCCAGCTCGTGAAGCCCAAGGTGGCCGCCTTCGGCCAGAGCGTCTTCCTCTTCCCGACGCCGCTCAAGGACCTCCAGGAGGCGTTCCAGGAGGCCGAGTGCCGCGTCTGGTACGACGGCGCGCACGTGATGGGCCTCATCGCGGGCGGGAGGTTTCAGGACCCGCTCCACGAGGGCGCGGACGTCCTCACGGGCTCGACGCACAAGACGCTCCCGGGGCCGCAGCACGGGATCATGCTTTCCGACTCCGACGACGAGAAGTTCATCAAGAGGCTGCAGCGTGCCGTGTTCCCGGGGGTCCTCTCGAACCACCACCTGCACGCCATGGCGGCCCTGGGCGTGACCCTTGCCGAGGCCCTCGAGTTCCAGCGCGCCTACGCGGACCAGATCGTCCGCAACTCGAAGGCCCTCGCCCAGGCGCTCCACGAGGACGGCATCAAGGTCCTCGCCGAGAAGGCGGGCTTCACGGAGAGCCACGCCCTCGCCCTTGACGTGGCCGCGCAGGGAGGCGGCGCGAGGGTCGCCCTCGACCTCGAGAAGGCGAACATCATCTCGAACAAGAACCTCCTCCCCTGGGACACCTCGCCGGTCAAGCCGTCGGGGATCCGCCTCGGGACGCAGGAGTTGACGCGCCTCGGGATGAAGGAACCCCAGATGCGGGAGGCCGCGGCCCTCTTCGCCCGCGTGGCCGTGAAGAAGGAGGCGCCCGAGCGCGTCGCCGCGGACGTGGCCGCCCTCCGGAAGGAGTTCAACACGGTCCACTTCTGCTTCACGCCGAACGCGGAGGCGCACAAGCGCTGGCGGATGGCCTGAGCCCTCAGCCCTGCGCGGCCAGGACGCCCTGCACGAGGGCGACGAAGGCCTCCTCGACGCCCTTCCCCGTCTTCGCGCTCGTGGAGGACCACGGCCAGCCGCGTCCCTCGCAGAAGGTCTTCACGGTGGCCTCGTCCAGCGCGGCCTCGTCCACGAGGTCCGCCTTGTTCACGACCACGTACGTCGGGATGGGGCCCGCCACGGTCTGGATGGAGCGGTACCACGCGTCGAGCTCGCGGAGCGTCTCCTTCCGCGTCAGGTCGGCGACGCCGAGGACGCCCTGGGCCCCGTGGTAGTACGCCTCCTTGAGCAGGTCGCGGAGGGTCGGCGTCCCCATGATGTCCCAGAGGATCAGGCTCACGGAGACGTCCCGCCCGGTCTTGGGGTCCTTCGCCGCCAGGACCTTCTTCGTGATCTTCGTCCCGAGGGTCGCCGTGTAGCGGTCGTCGTACTCCTGGAGGACGTACCGCCGGATGAGGGAGGTCTTGCCGACCATGGCCTCCCCGGCCATGCAGACCTTGAGCTTGACGACGTCGGCCGTCATCCGTCCACCGCCTCCCCCTGCCGCCGGGCCGAGTCCGCGGCCCACGCCTCCCCGCGCATGCGGTGGATCTTCTCCTTGAAGAACCAGGCCCCCGGGTAGTCCGGGTCGATCACGAGGACGTGGTCGAGGATCTTCAAGCCCTCCTCGGGGTGACCGTCCTGGACGCGCAGGGCCGCGAGCACGAAGAGCGCGTCGGGGTCGTCCCCGTTGCGCCGCAGGGCCTCGTTCACCAGGACCGAGGTCTCGGGGCGGCGCATCCTCGGCGCCTCGGGGAGATGTTTGGATCCGGAAGGTTCGGCCATCCTCATGCCCCTCGGCCCTTCGGCCGGACGTACCGCCGCACCGAGAATAAGGTTTCTTCGGCGCCCGTCGAACGGCCGGGACGCAGCCGGCCTCCGTCCTCGTTCATGCGAGCTGCACCCGCCAGGCGGCGCGGAACCCGCCCTTCATGAGCCGCGCGAGCGCCTCGTCGATGTCCCCCA
>JAJYKG010000273.1 GCA_021788795.1 Thermoplasmata archaeon
GTCCGTCCTGCTGGGGGCCCTCGTGGGCGTCGCCGCGCTGATCGCCTACGCGGTCCTCATCCTGCCGCCGTCCACGGGCTCCGTCGACACCCTGCGCGCCCAGCTTTTCGGCGCCACCGCATACGTCCTCCTCGGCAGCCTCGCGATCTACCTCGGCATCTACGGCATCCTGGATCGGCGCGAGAACGGGGTCGCCCTCGCGGGCCTCGCGGGCGCGGTCGCGGTCCAAGGCGTGATCCTCCTCTCCGTGACCGCGGCGATCGACCTCGCCGCGGCCTCGGGAGTGAATCCCTCTCTCGACGCCGCGCGGAACCTGTGGGCCCAGGTCGGATCGCTGAACGCCCTGCCGCTGGGCCTGCTCATCGCGGCCTGCGAGATCGCGTACTGGCGGCTCCGCCGCCGCTACCTCCCCGGCGTCTCCCTCCTCCAGGCGTAGCCGGCGCGAGACGCAATCCTTTTGGTCCACCGCCCCCTACTCGACCTCGATGGCGGCGCCCAGCGCCCTCGTTCTCCACTGCGACACCTGCGGGGACGTCCCGCACCGCGTCCTCCGCGGCAAGGTGACCGGGAAGGACGAGATCATCTTCGAGGGCGTGGTCCGCTGCTCGAAGTGCGGCCAGGTCCGCTCCGTGGTCACGCGCGAGCCGCGGCCGATCCAGGTGCGCGTCATCGTGAGCTTCCTCGAGTCCTCGGAGCGCACGTCGCTGGAGTTCTCCCCGGAGGAGGAGATCGGCGTCGGGCAGGAGATCGAGCTCGGCGACTCGCGCCTCCGGATCACCTCCATCGAGGTGAAGGGCCGCCGCATGGACGGCGCGCTCGCGAAGGAGGTCTCCACGCTCTGGGCGAAGCGGACGGACCGGGTGCGCGTGAAGTTCAGCGTGAACAAGGGCAACCGCACCGTGCCCCACGAGGTCCTCGCCACGCCGGACGAGGAGTTCGAGGTCGGCGAGATCGTGGACCTGGGCCGCGACCGGGCGGTCGTCCACCACATCCGCACGCCGCACCGTACGCTCCACGAGGGTCGGGTCCGCGCGGACGAGATTGTGCGGATGTACGGGCGCGTCGTGCGGGAGCGGACGTCGCGGTGAGCGGCAACCCTTAAGCCGGATGGGGGAGTTGTTTCGAGAGCTCCATGATCACCCTCCTCGGCGTCGGGCACGTCTTCGACCTCGGCGCCTCGATCCGGGCCGCGATCCACACGCGGGCCCCGAAGGTCGTCGCGCTCGAGCTCGATCCCGCGCGGTACGCGTACCTGATGAACCGCCAGCCGCGGCTGGCTCGCGCCTCCGTGTTCAGCCTGCTCGCGAGCTTCCAGTCGCGGATCGCGGAGCAGTACGGCGTCCAGGTGGGGGACGAGATGGTCGCGGCCGCGAAGGCCGCGGGGGAGATCGGCTGCCCCGTGGCCCTGATCGACCAGGACTCCCGGGTCACTCTGGCCCGCGCCTGGCAGGCCATGGAGTTCCCCGAGCGCGTCCGCCTCGTCCTCTTCGCGCTGAGCGGGCTCTTCGTCCGCCGCAAGCGCGTCGAGGCGGAGCTCGACCGCTTCTACGAGGACGAGGGCGGCTACCTCGAGCAGTTCGCGAAGGAGCTGCCGACGGTCAAGCGGGTCCTCATCGACGAGCGCGACGCCCAGATGGCCCAGGCCCTCCGGTCCCTGCACGAGTCGAAGGGCGAGGTCGTCGCGGTGGTCGGCGACGGGCACGTCGAGGGCCTGAGCCGCCACCTCCAGGGCCTGCCCCTCGAGGTCGTGCGGCTGCGCGATCTGCAGCGGCCCCCGCCCGCGGCCGCGGGCACCGCGTCGACGACGGTCTCCTACCGGATCTGACGCGGCCGCTTGGGGACCCAGCGGGGGACGTCCTCGCGGTACCGGCGGTACGCATCCCCGTACCGCGCCTCGAGGCTCCGCTCCTCGGAGCGGACGATGAACTGCACCGGGATGCCGAGCAGCAGGACGAGGACGACCGCCGCGGGCGACGCGACGAGGAGGGCGACGCCCAGGGACGCGAGGGCATGGGAGAGGATGATCGGGTTCCGCGTCCACGCGAACGGCCCCGTGGTCACGAGCACCCGCGGCGGGACGAGCGGGTTCGGGGTGCCCAGGCCGACGCGGACGAAGAGGAGGAACGACCACCCGATGCCCTCGGCCCCCAGGACGAAGGGCACCAGGCCCGCCCACCGCGCGAGCGGCGGGAGGGAGGGCCAGCCCAGGAGCGCGTCGGCCCCGAGGCCGACGGCGGGGACGCCGGCGTAGAGCGCGAGGAAGAGGACGACGCTCTCGAGCCATGCGACGGGCCGGCTCGTCATCGCCGCGGTCAGCGCCTCCGCGCTATTTGCGCTTTGGTCCGCCGCGCCTCGCGGGACGCGACGGATTCGCGGACCTTGCGACAACCCTTAAGCGCGCGGCCCGCGTTCGCGCGCCCGCCATGGTCGTCACGGAGGCGGATCCGGCCAAGGTGGCCACCGCGGCCTGGCTCCGGTCCCAGTGGCGCCGCTACTACGCCTCCACGAAGCGCATCCTCCCGGACCGTTTCGGCCGGCGCGAGTTCGGCTTCATGTTCTTCAACAGCACGATGGTCATCCGCCACCTCGGGTTCTCGCGGGAGCAGGAGCTGAACGACTTCCTCGTGGACAAGGCGCCCGCCCACGCCTACTACTCCTCCGCCTACTACGAGACGCCGGGCGCCAAGACCATGGAGGAGAAGGGCTGGCTCGGGGCCGACCTCATCTTCGACCTCGACGCGGACCACCTGCCCAACGCGAAGTCGATGACGTACCCGGATATGCTCGAGGCCATCCGCCTCCGCATCATCAAGCTGTACGACGACTTCCTCAGGGCGGACTTCGGGTTCGAGGAGAACCGGATGCGCCTCGTGTTCTCCGGGGGCCGCGGCTACCACATCCACGTGTTCGACGAGCGCGTCTGGCCCCTCGGGAGCCACGAGCGCCGCGAGATCGTGGACTGGGTGACGGGCAAGGGCCTCGACGTGGGCTCGCTCTTCCGCGAGTCCGCGTTCGACAAGCGCGAGTTCCAGGGGCGCGCCCACGTGAAGAAGAAGGTCGTCGGCCCCGTGCAGGCGGACCCGGGCT
>JAJYKG010000274.1 GCA_021788795.1 Thermoplasmata archaeon
GATCCCGAGCCGCCGGCGGATGCCCTGGAACGCCACCTGGGCGGAAGGATCTCGCGAGAGGAATTCGAGGACCTCGCGATCGTGCTCGCGCAGGTCATCGAGGCCGCTCTGGGTCCGAGGGTCCACGGAAGTCGGGACCATGGCGGCCGCTATCACGACGGACGTTTCACATAAAGCTGAGGCCGTCCGAATCGGCAACTGGAAATCAAAGGGTCGTCAGTCGTCGACGTCCTCGGCTTCCGCAGGACTCGGCTTCCGCTTCTTGTCCTCGAGGTGTACGCGCTGGAGCGGTCCGGGCGCCCACCAGTTCCCCTTCCCCGCGAGGACCATGATCGCGGGGACGAGGTAGATGCGAACGACCATGGAGTCCAGGAGGATCGCGAACGCAAGGGCGAACCCGATCTCCTGCAGGAAGGGGGAGGGGTTCAGGAGGAGCGTGGCGAAGGCGCCCGCCATGACGATGCCGCAGGCGGAGATGATGCCGCCGGTCCGGGTCATTGCCTCCGCGATGGCCTCGGAGTCGGGCTTGCCCTTGGCGACCTCCTCGCGGACGCGGGTGATGATGAAGATGTCGTAGTCCATCCCCAGCCCCATCGCCATGACGAACAGCGCCAGGGGCAGGATGAAGATGATGTCGAAGCCCCTCCAGAACTGGAAGAGCACGATGGTCAGGGCGAGGGTCCAGGAGACGCTCAGGAGGATGGTCAGGATGGCGCGGATGGGGATGAGGACGGACCCAAGGACGAACAGCAGGACGAGGAAGAGGCCCGCGATGACCACGAGGGCCATGAGGGTGAAGTCGCGGTTCGTGTTCGAGCGCACATCGTTCAGGACCGGCGTGACGCCGCCGAGGTAGACCTGGCTGCCGCCCAGGACGGCGTTCGTCTTCTGGAACGCGGTGAGGTCCGAGCGGATGTCGTCCACCACGTTGATCGCCGCGGTCGAGAACGGCGCGTCCGTGAACACGATCATGATGCGCGCGTAGCTCGTGTCGTTGCCGATGTACGGGCCCATGGCCGTGTCGACGATCGTGCGTTCGCTCGGGGACATCGCGGACAAGTTCCGATAGTCCACCGCGCTCCCCTGCGGGTTCGTCGGCCCCTCTAGGCTCTTGACGCCCGGCTCGCGGGAAAGCAAGTACGCCGTCAGGCTGGCGAGCGCGTCCATCTCCGGGACGGAGACGTTCCCGTCCGGCAGGAGGACCGGCTGGGGGAACTTCACCACAATGTACGAGGGGTACACGGCTCCGTACCCGAAGGCCTGGCTGATGGCGTCGATGCCCTGGCTCGACTCCGAGGGCGGTGCCCCCTGGCTGAAGTCGTACGACGGCTGCGTCGTCAGCACGACGTAGGCGGCGGGGAGCGTGATGAGGACCGCGACGATGAGGATGACCTTGGCATGCTTCATGGAGGTCGTCGCGGCGCGGTGGAAGTAGCGCTCCGTGGGGCTCAGCTTCCCCCTCGGCCGTGGCTTCGCCATCGTCCGCTCGGAGGGCCAGAAGATCCTTCGGTTGAGGAGGGAGACGGCCGCGGGGATGAATGTCAGGGAGATGCCCAGGGCCACCGTCACCGCGAAACCCAGCGTCATCCCGAGCGTCCGCATCAGGGGGAAGGAGCCGAGGGAGAGCGCGGCGAACGAGATGAGCACCGCGCCACCGCTCGTGGCAACGGATTCCCCGGCCCAGATGACCGCGTTGCGCACGGCCTCCGCGTGCTCGTGCCCGGTGTGGATCTCGTCGCGGTAGCGGGAGACGAGGAAGATGCTGTAGTCCGTGCCGACCGCGAGGATGACCGTCTCCAGGATCGCGGTGACGGTGAAGTCGACGTGGAAGAGGGAGACGGCCACGAGGTAGACGAAGAGGTTCGCGATGAAGATCGCGATGCCAATCGTCAGGAGGGGGAAGATGGGCGCGATCGCGGAGCGGAAGTAGAGGCCGAGGAGGAGGATGACCAGGACGACGGTCACGACAAGCTCGGATCCGCCCCCGAAGATGTGCTCCTGGTCGATGCTGATGGGTGCGCTGCCGGTGACGTAGATCGTGGCATGGGCGCCGTACGCTGCCTTGAGGCGAACGACGAGGTCCCGCATCGCGGCCACGGCGTTCGCGATGGGCTGTTGCTTGTTCGCGTCCTCGAAGCTCGCGTCCTTCGTGAACGCGTAGTTCATCAGCTCGATGGTGCGGTCGCTGCTGAAGTAGAACTGCGTGACGTTGAAGGGCGGCGTCAGGGGCGAGTCCATGACACTGTACGCGAGGACCTCCTGCCCGGCGAAGGAGTGCAGCTGCACGTCCGTGGCGTTCGCGGGGACGCTCCGGTAGAGGTCTTGGAAGAACGAGAGCTTGGCCACGCCCGAGGGTAGGAACACTTGGAGGGCGGTGTCCTCGACGAGGGTGGCGTTCAGGAAGTTCACGAAGTTGAACGTCGGGAGAAGCCCGACCTGGTACGCCTTCTGCGAGGCGTCGAAGAGTGAGGACGCGTTCACGAACGCGGGCACGGCTTGGTCGAGGGCGTAGGTCGCCCGGTCCTGCGGGAGGAGGGGGACCGGGGACGCGAAGGACGCGCGCCAGGCGGAGTAGAAGGCCCCGAGGTAGCCACGGGCCCAGGGCGCCACCTCCGCGGGGAACGTGGCGTTGACGTAGTCCGAGGTCGCGCTGTACGCCGTTGCGTTGGCGGCGGACCCCGGCGTCTGGATCCACGCCCCGGCGAAGTAGAGGGGGACGCCCCAGTAGGTCCCGACGGCGGACTGGGTGAAGCCCACCTGGAGGTGGACCAAGCCGTTGAGGCGCTCCGCGAGGTCGTAGGCGTAGGTCCCGTAGACGCCGTACACCGTGGCGTTCGCGGGGTCCTTCAAGTATTCGATGGGGGCGTTCAGGGTGAGGTTGCCGCCGATCCGCAAGGGCATCGTGACCGTCTGGCCCGCGGCGAGGCCCGCGGAACGGACAATGGCGTCCTGCAGATCCATCGTGAACCAGCGATAGTACTCCGTCGTCGTGTCGTTCGCCACGATCACGACGATCGCGGTGCTGTTCGCGAGGCTCCCGGGGAACTGGCGGTCGACGATGTTCTGGGCGACTGAGGAC
>JAJYKG010000021.1 GCA_021788795.1 Thermoplasmata archaeon
GAATCCACGGGCCCGCGGGGCCCCCGACGAAGCGAGGGTAGAAACGCTTTAGAGTACCCTATTCCATCGCGTCCGCACGGCCACGCACGTTGTCTGCCCGATCTGCGGCAAGTCTTCGAGCGTCAAGTCCTTCCCCGCCGGGAGGGGGACGGACATCGTCCTCCAGACGTTCCGGGGCATGGGTCGCGGGAAGGGCTTTTCCGTCGTCTCCCGCGAGTCAGGGATGGAGGATCGGGAGATCACGAGGGCCCTCAAACCGAAGGTCCTCGACCTGCTCGGCGTCCTCGTCGTGCACGGCCACATTACCAAACGTGAAATCATCGATTCGATCGGCGGACCCGTCGAAACGGTCCGCGTCGAAACGCCGAACGCACGGGCCACGAATCTGCGCGAACTGATGGCCGAGTTCAGCGCCGAGAAGCGCACGCGGGAGTTCCTCGAGGACGAGGTCACGGAGCTCCAGAACGGCACGACGAAGCTGCTCAAACAGTGGCGGGAGGCCGAGCGTCGCGAGGCCCTTTCGCAGCGCAAACTCGACGAACTCCGCGGACAAACGGAGCGGCTCGTCGAGGCGACGCGCGACGGCGTCGCGAGTCTCCAGCGCTTGCGCGGCGAGATGAAGAAGTCCGATCGCGGGGCGGCCGAACTCGCCGACCACGTGCGCCGGATGCGCGCGATCGTCGAGGCCGTGCAAGCCCTTCGGGTGCCCCAAAAGACGGACGCCTTGGCAACACGCGACGGTCACGAGGCGCGATAGCGCCGCGCGTCGCGCGTGACGAGTCCGAGCGCTTGCAAGTGCGTGAGGTGGTACGCGGCGAGCTGCCGGCTGATGCCGAGCGACTTCGCGACCGTCGAGGGTTTCGCCTCACCTAAATCCCGGACTGCGAACAGCACGCGGAGGCGAAGGTCACGGAAGCCCCAGTGCTTCGCGAAGAGTTCGTTGCGGTCCGACGTGGGGCCGTGGCCCTCCGCGTAGTACCGGCACCGGCGGTTCGTCTTCTCCTCGCGCACGAGGCCGGCCCGCAGCAGGACGTTGAGGTGGTGCCGCCCTTCGCCCACGCCGATGTGCAAGCTGCGGACGATCGAGCGGAAGTGGTCTCCGGGAAGCACGAGGAGATGGTTGTAGATCCGGATGCGCGTGGGGTGGTCGAGGCCCGTGCTCCTCGAGTAGCCGATGGCGAAGAAGGGGATCGACAGGGTCGCGAGAGAGCGCGGGAGTTCCGGGCTCGTCGAGCTCCAAGGCAGCGCCGCCAACGCCCACCCGACCGCCAGAACGAGGGCCGCGACTAGCCCCGCGGAACGATACGTTGGAACCCCGATACCCCCAGCACTACGGTATCGAGGAAGGAGATGAACCGCGTCAATATCAACCCTCCGTCCGGGTTCTCATTTCTTGCCGGGAGCGCGGGATCCTCCCTCGCCGGGGCCGCCGGAGCCCCCTCACTCCTGGACCAAGACCGGTCGCCGCGGCACCATGGGCTCCCGCGCCCTCGATACCTTCACCAGCACGTCCTGGGCCATGTGCCGGAGCCGCCGCTTGCCGACCGTGTCGGGAGCCACGAGGAGGAGCGTCCAGTTGGGCTCGACGAGCCGGACAAAGATGCGGCGGTCCTCCACCTCGAGGAGCGCCGAGCGGGGCGCGTTCCCGCCGAGGGTCCGGATCATCGTGTCCAGGGAACCCCACATGGTCGCCGCCATGACGCTGACGACCTCCTGGGGAACCGCGTCCCGCGTCCACGCCGCGACGGGGATCCCGGTCTGCTTGAGGAGGAAAGCCGCCTCGAGGGAACCCTGGAACTCCTCCCCTGCGAAGACCTCGGCGAACGCCTCCGGACCGGCCCGCGCCGCGCTCCTCCCCTCGGGACTCCCGGCCCCCATGGACGACCCGCGCCGGTATCGTCTCGGGGGTAATAAGGCTCGTACAAACGGCGTCACGCCGCGGCACCCATGGGTTGTGCCGACGGACGGGCGTCCGCCGCGAGTCTCAGGCCGCAGCGCGCCGGTCGGAGGAGCTCATCCTCCCCAGGGCCAGGACCGACCACGCCGCGAGGGGAGCGAACCCGTAGGAGAGGAAGAGGATGAGCGTCGTGTTGAGCACGTAGTGGGCCGCGGCGAACCCACCGGATCCGGGCAGCATGGGCCCGGCGATCGCCAGGAAGACGAGCGAGGCGGCGACGGGCCCTGCGGCCGTGGACCAGACTTCCATTCGCGCCTCACGGATCGCGATTCGCTCCCGCGTGAGCTGACGCAGGAGGGCGGTGCGCGCCCCGCCGAAGCGGTCCTCCGGGCCGGGCGGCACGGGGACCAGCGTGTCGTGGCCCTCCTTCTCGAGGCGCACGAGCTCACGGACCCCGCCGTCCGCGGAGGCGTCCAGGTCGTCCTCGAGGTCCGCGTCCGGTCGGGGTGCGGGTCGGCGCACGGGCCGACCGCCCGCCCGCAGGAGCGCGATGCGGCGGTCGAGCCGCGCGAGGGAGGCCTGCAGGTGCGCCATGCGCGCGGACGCCTGATGCACCACGAGCACGGCGAGGAGCGTCCCGGCCAGGAGCGCCACGGAGTACACCACGAGGCCGACGGTTTCGTCGTACCAGGGGCCCGTCGTCGTGATGGCCGTCGCCCACGCGAGGTTCGCGATGACCGCGAACAGGATCGTGAACCCTGCGGTCACGACGGACGGTCGGAGGCGGGCGGACATGGTCCCTCCGGGAAACCCATCGTGGCGGGTCGTTATTTAACAGGTCCCCGGCTGTTATCAGGCGAGGTAACTCTAGCTCGGGAGGGCGCCACGGGGAGCCGGCAACCTACAAATATCCTGCGCCCCATGGGCTCGCCCGTGCTAGACATCCGACTCATCCGCGAGACGCCGGACAAGGTCCGCAAGGACCTCCAGAAGCGCGGCGCGGTCGAGAAGGAGCGCCTCCTGGACGACGTGGTCCGATGGGACAAGGAGTGGCGCGCCACGACGGCGGAGGCGGACGGGCTCAAGAAGCGCCGCAACGAGATCACGCGGGCATTCGCGGAGGCGAAGAAGGCCAAGAAGGACGCGACCGCCTTGCAGAAGGAGGCCGCGGAACTCCCGAGGAAAATCGAGGCCCTCGACGCGAAGGCCTCGGACCTGGAGGGGAAGGTCCGCAACGGGCTGCTGCGCCTCCCGAACCTCCTCCACGAGAGCGTGCCGGTCGGGAAGGACGACACGGAGAACGTCGAGGTCGCGACGTGGGGCACGCCGAAGGAACCGGGCTTCGAGCTCAAGCCGCACGGCGAGCTCCTCGAAGCGCTGGGCCTCGCGGACTTCGAGCGCGCGCGGAAGATCGCGGGGGCCGGCTTCGTGTACATGATGGGCGACCTCGTCCGCCTGGACCAGGCCCTCCTCGCCTTCGCGCTGGACCACATGGTCAAGGCCGGCTTCACGCCCGTCTTCCCGCCGTACATGATGCACCGCGACGCCTACGAGGGCGTCACGGACCTCGGCGACTTCGAGACGGTCATGTACAAGGTCGACGGCGAGGACCTCTTCCTCATCGCGACGTCGGAGCACCCGATCGGCGCGATGTACAAGGACGAGATCATCGACGAGGCGCAGCTGCCCCTGGCGTTCGCCGGGATCAGCGCGTGCTTCCGGCGGGAGATCGGCGGCCACGGCGTGGACACGAAAGGCCTGTTCCGGATGCACCAGTTCAACAAAATCGAGCAGTTCGTCTTCTGCCGCCCGGAGGATTCGTGGACGTGGCACGAGAAGCTCCGCGAGAACGGCGAGGCGATCTACCGCGCCCTCGAGATCCCGTACCGCGTGGTCAACGTC
This sequence comes from Thermoplasmata archaeon, assembly GCA_021788795.1. GTDB lineage: Archaea > Thermoplasmatota > Thermoplasmata > RBG-16-68-12 > RBG-16-68-12 > RBG-16-68-12. The sequence goes on from JAJYKG010000021.1 coordinate 3,800, forward strand.
TGCACGGGCGACATCGGCACCGTGGCGGCGAAGAAGTACGACATCGAGGCGTGGTACCCGCGCCAGGGGAAGTACCGCGAGGTCATCTCCTGCTCCAACTGCACGGACTACCAGGCGCGGCGGCTCAACATCCGCGCGGGCAAGGTCGGCGGCGACAAGTTCGTCCCGCACACGCTGAACTCGACGGCCATGGCGACCTCCCGCGGGCTCGTCGCCATCCTTGAGAACTACCAGAACGAGGACGGCACGGTCACGGTGCCGAAGGTCCTGAGGCCCTTCATGGGCGACCAGGAGACGATCGGCGCCGCGAAGAAGTGAGCGTCGCCGCGGAGGGCCCGAGCGCTTGAGCCCGCTTCGTGGCTACCGAACCCGCCCGATACGCAAAGCGGAAATACACTTGCCGGAAATGGAAGACGGGGAGTGCCATGCCCGGAACCCGCGCCTCCAACCGGCCCTCGCCTGAGGACGAGCGAGAGGATCGCCGGGATGCCTCCGCGCTGCCCGAGGCGGGCGAGCCGCCGCGGAACCCGAGGGTGCGCTTCATCGGAGACACCTACCGCCTCCTCTTCGAGAAGAACCCGCTCCCCATGTGGGTCTACGACGTCAAGAGCCTCTACTTCCTGGCGGTCAACGACGCGGCCGTCGCCCACTATGGCTACTCGAGGAACGAGTTCCTTCGCATGACGATCCAGGACCTCCTTCCGCCGGAGGACCAGCCGGCCCTCGCGAGGGAGCGGGGGCGCCTCGACAGCCGGACGGAGTCCATCGGGATCTGGCGGCACCTCAAGCGCAATGGAACGATGATCGATGTCGAGGTCCGCGGGAACGAGATCGACTTCGAAGGGCACCGGGCCCGGTTCATCCTCGCCAAGGATGTCACGGAGCGGCTGCGGGCCGAGCGACGCCTCCGGACGGCGTTCGCGGTCACGAACGTGCTCACCGAGTCCCCCTCCTTCCGGGAGGCCGTCCCGCGCCTTCTGCGCGCCGTGTGCGAGGAGGCGGGCTGGGAGTACGGCGAACTCTGGCGCTGCTCCGCGGATGCGGCCTCCCTGCGATGGGAGGGCGCGTGGCACGTGCCGGGCTTCCCCTCCCACGCCCTCGAGGCTGCGAGCTCCGGGATCCAGATCCGGCGGGGAGTCGGCATCCCGGGGACCACGTGGGAGACGGGGCGGCCGGAGTGGATTGAGGCCCTGACCCCGGAGGCCCATTTCCAGCGCGGGGAGGAGGCCACCGCGCTCTGTCTGCGCCAGGGCCTCTCGTTCCCCATCACGGGCCGCGGGGGGAAGATCCTCGGCGTCATGGTCTTCTTCTCGCGCACGGCGCGAGAGCCGGACCCCGACCTCCTCGACCTCATGGCCGACCTGGGGCACCGCATGGGGCAGGTCCTGGAGGCCGAGGGCTTATCCGGCCCGCGCGGATGACGGGGCCGTGGCCGCCGACGTCCTGCAACGCGTCGCCGACCAGGTCTACCGTGTCGTGGACCGATACGTGAACGTCTACGTGCTGGACCTGGGCAAGATCGTCCTCGTCGACACGGGGACGAAGAAAGCCGGGCCCACGATCCGCGCGGGGCTCAAGGAGATCGGGAAGGAGCCCGAGGACGTGGCGGTCCTCCTCCTCACCCACCACCACGTGGACCACATCGGGACCGCCGCGGCCTGGCAGCGGGACGCCCGGGCCCAGGTGACCCTCACCGCGATCGACGCGCCCGCGGCGGCGGGCCACGAGCGCCGCCGGACGCACGGCCTCACGCCGAGGACGAAGGTCGTGGCCGCCCTCATGGGCGTGTTCGTGCCCCTGATGCGGACGCCCCCGGTGACCGCGGACCGCCGGCTCGAGGGCGGCGAGACGCTCGACGTGGCCGGATGGCCGATCGACGTGATCCCCGCCCCGGGACACACCCTCGGCTCCTGCGCGTACTACGCGCGGCGCGCGGGACTCCTGTTCGCCGGGGACGCCGTCAACGGGCGCGCCGGGACGCCGGAGCCACCGGTCCTCGCGGAGGATCCCGCGGCCGCGATCGCCTCGTACCGGAAGCTCGTCGACCTCCACGCCCCCGTCCTCCTGCCGGGGCACGGGAGCGTGGTGCGGGGCGCGTGACAGCCGCGGCGTCGCCGCAGGCGCGAGCGAATGTACACAGTCGTTAAGTGGCTCCGCCCCCATGCCGGGCGCGGAGGAGCCTGCCACGCGACCGACCGCCGCGATCCTGCTCGTCGCCCTGGTCTCGGTCTCCTTCCTGCTCGTCTCCCTCCCGACGGTCGCCGCGGACGGCGGCGCGAGCTTTGACCTGGGAGACGGCGAGCCGCAGCTCGTCGTCCATGTCGAGGCCGCGTTCGACTTCGTGGAGACGGGGCACGCGATCCCTCTTCGGATCCTCGTGGAGGATCTCGATGGGGTGCCGCATCCCGAGGTGCCCGTGGTCCTCACGGCGTCCGCGGGCCGCGTGGACCCGGAACGGCCCGTGACGGACGCGACGGGCTGGGGCACGGCCACGTACTATGCGGACGACGCGGAGGACGAGACCGTCCGCATCACCGCGCGGAGCGACCAGCCGGGTTACGCGCAAGGGATCGACCAGATCCGCGTACGCGCGGTCGCCCTGCCGCCGCCGCCCATCTACGCGGACGCCGCGGCGCTGGGCGCCGGGTTCCTCCCTGCGGTCCTCGCGGCTTTCCTCTCCGAGTCGGGCCGCACCTCCTTCGCCGGCCTCCTCTTCCCGCTGTACACGCGCCTCAAGCGGGAGGAGGTCCTCGACCACTTCGTGCGCGGGCAGATCTTCGGGGCCGTTCGGACGCGGCCCGGCCTCTCCTTCGCGGAGCTGCGCCGCCTGCTCGGGCTCTCCAATGGCAGCCTCGCCTACCATGCGCGGATTCTCGAGCTCCAGGGCTTCGTGCGGTCCTACCGCGACGGCGTGCACCGCCGCTACGTCCCCGCTGGGATGCCCGACGCCCCGCCCCCCGAGGGGACGCGGTACAGCGACCTGCAGCGGCGCCTCCTGGAGCACTTGCGGCGGAATCCCGGGAGCACGCAGCGGAGCCTCGCCGTGCAGGTCGGGGTGACGCAGCAGTGCGTGTCGTACAACCTGCTCTTGCTCCGCCGCCAAGGCGCCCTCGACCGCGTGCGCGAGGGACGCGCGGCGCGATACGTCGTCCCGCCGTGACGTCGGCCGGGGCCCTTCTCGCGCATCCGCGCCTCGATGCAAAACGCCGTCATACAAAACCGCGTACCAAACGGCACAGGTAGCCACGGCACCATGCTGGGCACCGGAGCGACTCCTCCCGACGGGAGGAGGTTGGACGAGGAGGGTAGGTTCCGTGTCGAAACACGTGTGGTTAGTGGTCTTTGTGGTCTTGGCGATGGTGAGCACCGCGTTCCTCATGCCGACCGAGCGGGCGGCGACGGTGCCTGCCGCGGCGCAGACGACCGATTTCATCATGAACGTGGGCGTGCAGGACGAGATGAAGACGCGGAACACGCTGCGCGCGACCCTGTACACGACGGACGTCTGGACGGCCGACGTGATCAGCCCGGTGATGGGCGGCACCGTGCAGACGCACCCGGACACGCAGGACCTCCTGGGCTACGTCATGGTGGGCACCGACGTGAGCGGGGACGGGAACTTCGATACGAACGAGATCAACCAATTCCGACCCACGGCCTCCGATCCATACGAGTGGGTCGCGTTCTTCGACATCCGCGGGCTCACGTTCCATGACGGCACGCCGGTGACGATGGAGGACGTCCTGTTCTCCTACCACCTCCTGGGGCTCGCCCCCTCGATCTCGTCCACGCGGTTCGTGAAGGACCCGGCGGGGAACTACACGGACACGCACTGGCAGTTCGTCCAGCCGGCCTCCATGGGCCAGTGGCTCGGACAGGCGCCCGTGGCGGGCCAGTTCGCCCTCAAGTTCCACCAGACCGCGGACTACGCCCAGTTCGACCGGGACACGATGCAGACCACGATCTTCCCCGCGTACTTCTGGCAGGGGACGGGGGTCCGCAAGCAGAACGGCGCGATTGTGGCGAGCAACATCCACGAGGATTGGGGATGGGTCATCAACCCCGATGCCGCCGCGGGCGCGGGGTACCTGAACGGCGTCCCGGCGACGGGCTACACCCTGACCCAGGACGTCGACATCCAAGGGGTCCACCTGACGTCCGGCACGCACCTCAACGCCTACGACCTGAACACGGCGTCCGAGTGGGACGCCCAGGACACCGACGTGGTCGGCACCGGGCCGTTCAAGTTCGTGACCTGGGTGGCGGGCCAGTTCGCCCGCATCGACAAGAACCCGGACTACTTCATCCCCGACGCGACGGAGGGAGCGGCGGTCCTCGCCGCCGGCCTGCGCGTGCCCGCCATCGACTCCATGGTCTACCGCCTCTACAAGAACACCCAGGCCGGGATCTTCGCCCTGCAGGGCGGCGACGTGGACTTCAACGACTGGTACGCCCCCGCCGAGTACGTGGCGCCGCTCCTCGCCGACCCCAACGTGGGCCTGCTGACGAGCGCGGACGCGGGCTTCTACTACATCAGCTACAACCTGCGGCGCCTGCCGTTCGGCTACACGAACCCCGCGGAAGGCAGCAACACGCCGGGCAACGACGTGGGCCGGGCCTTCCGGCTCGCGGTGGCCCATGCGACGGACAAGCGGACGATGGTGACGTCCCTGCTCCAGAACTTCGGGGTGCCGGGGCACACGGTCGTCAGTCCGACGAACACGCTGTACTACAACAGCTCGGCGCCCCGATATTCGTTCGACCTGACGGAAGCCTCGCACATCCTCGACACCGCGTACGGCGCGTGGTCGGGCGGGCCCTGCCAGACGGACGGGACCGGCTGCCGGGACCTCCCCGGAAAGCACACGGCGTTGATCGAGGTCCTGACGCCGCAAGCCGACTACGACCCGATCCGGGCCGCGGCGGGCACCCTCATCGCGCAGAACCTCCGCTCCGTCGGCATCAACATCGTCGCGAAGCCGACGGCCTTCGGGCAGATTCAGACGCGGGTGTTCGACCTCCAAGACTTCGACATGTGGATCCTCGGGTGGTCCCTGACCGGTTTCATCGTCCCGAGCTACATCGAGAGCTTCTTCCACAGCCGCAACCGGATGCTGAGCGGGGACAACGCGGAGGGCTACTACAACGAGACGCTGGACGCGATCATCGACGCGGCCAACGCCGCCACGCCGGGCAGCCCCGAGGCGATCCGGCTCTGGAAGACCTCCCAGGGCATCATCGCGGGCGACCTACCGTACGACGCCCTCTACTACCGCACGAACATCTTCGCCTTCCGGCAGGACCGCATCAGCACCTCGAGCTGGCGATACGACATCGGCGGCGACGCCTGGTTCTACTGGTCCTGGATCCTCCTGGACCCGGCGCCGCCGGGCCTGATCAGCGTCTCGGCGGCCGCGCCCTCGGCCGTGGCCTCGGGGGCCACCGCCTCCGTCACCGCGACCGTGCGGGACCCCGACCTGAACCGGCTCGCCGGGGCGACGGTCACGATGTCCGTGGCCTCGGGCGGCGGCACGCTCGCCCCGACGACGGGCACGACCGACGCCAACGGCCAGTTCACGGCCACCTTCACGGCGCCGACCCTGCAGGCCGCGGACACCCCGGTGACCACCTTCATCAGCGTCCAGGCGACCCACGCCACCTATGGGGCGTCGATGACGACCACGGTCGTCCTGTCGACGTTCCCGCCCGGGGCGCAGTTCCTGAGCCTGATCCTCGACACCCCGTTCGGGAACGTGGTGGACGAGGGGAAGACGACGGTGTTGGACATCACGGCGGTGGACGAGAACGGTCTCGCCGCGGATGCCACCACGATGGTGCTGACCCCCAGCCCGGCGGGCACCGGGCTCCTCTCCGAGACCTCCTTCACCACGGACGCGACGGGTCACAAGCAGGTGACCTTCAGCGCGCCGCAGGTGGATGACGACACGCCCTACACGATCACGGTCGAGGCCCAGCACGGCGACGTGCAGGGGACCACGCAGGTGGTCGTGACCGTGCTCGACGTGCCTCCGCCCGCGCAGGGCGGCCTCGGCACGGAGTGGATCCTGGCCATCGGCGCGGTCGTCGCGGTTGGTGCGGCCGGAACGGGCTACTACGTGGTCCGCCGGCGGAGGGCAACGAAGAAGTGATCGCGCGGAAACCCGCGCGATCCTCCACCTTTTTCCGTCCTCGAGAACGGACGAACCCAGGAGAGAGGACCACGGTGGGCGAACCGGCCATACAGGGAGGATGAGATGGGCCTTCGGAACTACCTCGTCAAACGCGCGCTCCAGACCGTGGTCACGCTCATCGTCGTCCTCGTCCTCATGTTCGTCCTCTTCCGGCTCATGCCCGGCGACCCGACGATTTTCTTCATCCAGCCGGGCAGCACGCCCGAGCAGCGGGACACGCTCCGCGTGGCCTACGGCTTCGCGGAGTGGCAGCCTGCGCCGGGGGTGTTCCAGCGGGGCAGCTACGCCACCCTCATCTCGGGCCTCTACGCGATCACCTTGAACATCCAAGACTCCGCGGGGACGAACCGGACCGTGTACGCCGCCTATGTGGTGCCGAGGGTCGCCCCACCCGGGAGTCCCGTGATCATCCGGGACGTGGCCGTGGCGCCGTCGCGGCACGTCCTCGCCGGGACGACCGTGACCTTGTCCGCCCAGGTCGTGACGGGCTCGTCCGCCACCCTGTCCACACTGCAGGCGTGGGCCACCGTGACGGCACCGGGCGGTGCGGCGACCAACGTGTCCCTCGCCTTCGGTCAGGATGTCTTCCAGGGGACCTATGCGGCCAGCTCCCCCGGCACGTACGAGGCGGTCGTCGAGGTGTTCGATCCCGCGACCTCGAACCACGCGGAGTACCGCACCGGCTTCGCCGCGAACGTGGCGGCCGCGGATCTCGCGCCCATCATGTACGTCGAGGACGAGGACGCGCGCGGCGCGGTGTTCACCGCCCCCTCGCCGTCGAGCGCGACGAACGCCCAGGTCTACGTCATCGTGACCTCGCAGGCCGGAAGCATCCAGCGCATCACCGGCTCCGTCGTCCAGCCGGACGGCGGGACACAGAGCGTGACCCTGACGCACCCGCTCATCGCGGTGGCCCTTCCGGAGTGGGAGCAGCTCGGGTACTACCTGACCGGCATGCTGACCGGGAACTTCGGCAACTCCTTCACGACCGGGCGTCCCGTATGGACCGAGATCTCGGAGCGCGTCGCGCCCACCCTCCTCCTGTTCGGGAGCGCGACGATCCTCTCCGTCGTCCTCGGGATCCTGGGCGGGGTGCTGCTCGGTTGGTTCCGTGGCTCCAAGGGCGAGATCGCCGCGATTGTCGGCAGCCTCTTCTTCTACTCGATGCCGATCTTCTGGTTCGGCATCATCCTCCTCTATCTGTTCGCCCTGACGTGGCAGTTTTTCCCCAAGGGCGGCTACGGGTGCGTGACCTCGACCGGGGTCCTGATGACGGGGGTCGACTGCACCGTCGATATCCTGTGGCACATGGTCCTCCCCCTGTTCACGCTCGTGATCGTGAACTTCGCGGGGTATATCCTCCTCATGCGGAACTCCCTCCTGGAGGTCCTCGGCGAGGACTTCATCACGGTGGCGAAGGCGAAGGGGCTCAAGGACCGGACGGTCATGTACAAGCACGCGGCCCGGAACGCGATGCTGCCCGTGACCACGGTGGTCGCCATCGCGATGGCGACGGTGATCAGCGGCGGCGTCCTGACGGAGACCGTCTTCTCGTGGCCCGGCATGGGCTACTACTTCATCGCGCGGACCTTGTCGCAGGACTATCCTGCGGTCCAAGCCGCCTTCTTCATCCTCGCCCTCCTCACGATCCTCGGCAACGTGGTCGCCGACGTCGCGTACGCCTACCTGGACCCGAGGGTGCGTCTGTAGATGGTGCGCACGCAGATCCTTCGGCAACGCCTCCGGGCCCAGCGACGGAGCCTGGCGAACACCTGGAGCCTCTTCAAGGAGAGCCGCATCGGCGTAGTGGGCCTGCTCATCATCGTCGTGTTCCTCGTCATCGCCGTCGCGGCGCCGTACCTCAACCTCCGCGACCCGATCTTCTGGCGCGCCCCCTCGGAGGACGTGATTGCGCTCCAGACGAATTGGGCGGTGAACACGTCCACCTTCCAGTACGGGGCGGGCGACCCGATCCCCTCCCAGATCGCCTTCCGGGTCGTCCCACGGTTCTCGAACCCTCCGGCGGACCGGGTGTACGCAGCCTCGGGCTCCAAGCTCCTGGCCATCGATCCGGCCACGGGGACGCGCGGCTGGCGCACGCCGATCCAGGTCGACGGCAGCATCACGGCGGGCCCCGTGGCCGTCAACTTCGGGGACAAGATCGACGCGCTCCTCGCGGATCACGTGGTCTTCGTCGGCACCTCCGCGGGCACCGTGTACGCGATGAACGACACCCAGGTGCTCAAGGTCGGGGGCGAGTCCGGCGCCCCGGGCGGGGGGAACGTGACCCAGCTGCACCTCACGGGCAACATCACCTCCCTCGCGGTCTACTCGGATGACCAGCCGGGAAGGAATCCGGTCGAGCGGATCGTGGTGGGCACGGACACCGGACATATCGCCGCGTTCGCCGCGAGCAACTACAGCCTCCTCTGGGACTTCCCCCTCGGGACGGGGAGCCCGGTGCGCATGGCCTCGATGCCCATGAACCCGCCCGAGAAGCCGAGCTATTCCCCCGCCTTCTCCGCGGACGGAACGCGCGTCTTCGTGAACGCGGGGCTGTGGTACGGCCTCTTCACCGAGAACGGCACCTCGTCGTGGGCCGCCGAAGGCTACCCGGCGGGGGACCCGTGGACCTCCGCGCCCGTCGTCGCGCTGCCCGAGACCCTGGCCACGGGGTACCGGGAGCTCGTGTACGCCGCGACGGATGACGGCTGGCTCTTCGCGCGGTATGCGGACACCGGTGGGCTCTACGAGCCCTGGACGGCATCGCCTCTGGCCCAGGTCCACCCGGGCGGCGTGACGGGACTGCCGGTCATGGAGACCGCGACGTCGCGGGACCCGGGGCCCCTCTTCGCGCCCTTCATCGACTCGGGCACGATCTACGTGTCCTCCGGGTCCGGGATGCTGTACGCGATTGCCCGCGATGCGATCGGGGACCTCTCCCCGGGGACCGTTGCCTGGCGGTTCACGGACCCCGTCCTCCGAAGCGTCGGCTTCTGGTTCACGGCGCAGCCCTCGATGTCCACCACGCAGCGCATCGTCTTCGCGTCGGCCACGGATCCCAAGGGCACGGTCGATCCCTCGGACGACACCGGCATCCTGTACGCCCTGACGGAGACGGGCAGCGTGATCTGGCGCAAGGACTTCACCGCGACCCTCGGGGCGCCGCCCTCCGCCTGGCTCTCGTCCGGGGCCTTCGCCTCGGGACCGAGCGTCTGGGTGGGGACGCTGGACGGCTGGGTCTTCTCCACGTCCTCGACAGGGCAGTACCTCGCGCCCCTGGCCCCCGGCACGTACCCCTCCGGGAACACCTACCTGTGGGGCACGGACCTCCAGGGCCGCGACATCCTGAGCCAATTCATCTGGGGCTCGCGGATCGCGATGATCGTCGGGCTCGCGTCCGCGGCCATGAGCGTGGGCATCGGGCTCGTCGTCGGCCTCGTCAGCGGTTTCGTGGGTCGCAGCACGGACGTCGTGCTCATGCGCTTCACCGACGTCGTCCTCGTCCTGCCGACGATCCCGCTCCTGGTCGTCCTCTCCGCGGTCATGGGCGCGAGCATCTGGAACATCGTCCTCGTCATCTCGCTCCTGGCCTGGCCCGGGACGGCGCGGGTCATCCGCGCGGAGATCCTGAGCCTCAAGGAACGGCCGTACATCCAGTCCGCGCGGGTCACCGGGGCGAGCAACATCCGGATCATGTTCCGCCACCTCACGCCGAACGTCCTGCCCCTCGTGTTCCTCTACATGACCTTCTCCGTGAGCGGCGCGATCCTCCTCGAGGCGTCCCTGAGCTTCCTCGGCCTGGGCGACATCAACACCCCGAGCTGGGGCACGATGCTGTCCACGATCCAGCAGACGGACCTCGTGCGGCCGTGGTGGTGGCTGCTGCCGCCCGGGCTCGGGATCACGTTCCTCTCCCTGGGCTTCTTCCTCGTGGGCCGCGCCTTCGAACAGGTCGTGAACCCGCGACTCCGGACGAGGTGACGACATGCCCCTCCTCGAGATCCGGGACCTGCGGGCCTACTACCGCGTCCGCAAGGGAGAGGTCAAGGCCGTGGACGGGGTCGACTTCCATGTCGACGAGGGACAGACGGTCGGGCTCGTCGGGGAGAGCGGCTGCGGGAAGACCACGATGGCCTTCGCGGTCCTCGGACTCCTGCCGACGAACGCGCGCATCGCGACCGGCGAAGTGCGGTTCCGCGGCGAACTCGTCTACCGAGCCCCCCTCACGGCCGAGCTCCGGTGGTACCTGGAGCACGACGTGCCGTGGGAGACGGTGGCCCAGCTCATCGAGCGGCGCCGGCTGTCGCTCGAGGCCGACCGCCACCTCGAGTCCGCGGACCAGCTGGGGCCCCTGTTCGATGCCGAGGCGAACGTCCTGGACGACCTGCAGAAGGACCTCGGCGAGGCGTCGGGCGACCCTGAGAAGCTGCGCGCCGCGCTGCGAGATTTCCTCGACCGCAAGGACCGGTCCCTGGGGCGGAACTACTGGAAGAAGCTCGAGAAGCGCGTCGTCGAGCAACGCTTGCAGACGCTGCGGTGGTCCGAGATCTCCATGATCTTCCAGGCCGCCATGAACGCCTTCAACCCCGTGTACCGCGTCGGCGACCAGATCGAGGAGGCGCTCGAGACCCACACGGACATGACGCCCGAGGAACGGAAGAAGCGGGTGGAGGAGCTCTTCCACCTGGTGGGAATGCACAAGGAACGCGCCGACGGCTATCCCCATGAGTTCAGCGGGGGCATGAAACAGCGCGCGATGATCGCCATGGCCCTCGCCTGCAGCCCCGACCTCATCCTCGCCGACGAGCCCACGACCGCGCTGGACGTGATCATGCAGGACCGGATCCTCGGCGAGATCCGCGATCTCCAGCGGGAACTCCAGCTGTCCATGATCGTCATCACCCACGACATCTCCGTCGTGGCAGAGGTCTCCAGCCGCATCGTCATCATGTACGCCGGCGAAGTCGCCGAAGAGGGACCGACGGGCGAGGTCTTCGAGCAGCCCGCCCACCCCTACACGATGGGGCTCATGGAGGCGTTCCCGAGCGTGAAAGGGCCCAAGAAGGTCCTCAAGGCGATCCCCGGGTCCCCTCCGGACCTCGTGGAACCGCCCGCGGGGTGCCGTTTCCATCCGCGGTGCCGCTTCGTGCAGGAGCAGTGCACGAAGAATTCCGCGCCGTTGGTCGAAGTCGCGCCGGGGCACTGGGCGCGCTGCCACTTCGCGAGGGACGTGTTCGGGAGGAA
>JAJYKG010000275.1 GCA_021788795.1 Thermoplasmata archaeon
GGTCTTCGAGCGGCTGGGCCGCCTCTGGCCGTGACCCGCCCGCGGCTCACGGCACGGGGACCGCGGGGCTCTCCTCGGGGGGTGCCGCGCTCACGAGGTGGCACGCGACGGTGTTCCCCGGCCCGACCTCGACGAGGGCGGGCTCGAGCCACGGGTGCATCGTGATCACGACGCCGTCGCCCGACGCCGCGATGTCCGCGACTCCCCGCAGGGCGAGGGTCTCGTCCCGGCGCTGGGCGACGAGCGACTGGAGCGCCTCGGCGAGGGACCGGGCGTTGCCCCCGAGGTCCCGGACGTGGAGGGTGTGCGGGTCCCGCACGGTGAACTCGACCTTGCGGTCCGGGAGCTCCCGCGGCAAGAGGAGACCCAGCACGTCCTGGAGCTCCTCCGCGTTCCAGCCGCACTTCTCGAACGCCTTGGGGCACCGCGGGTGGAAGCGGCAGCCCGTCGGGATGTCGACGGGGTCGGGCCGCTCGCCCCGCAGGATCTGGCGGCTCGCCTTGTGCCGCGGGTCCGGGCTCGGGACGACGGAGATGAGGGCCTGCGTGTAGGGGTGCTTCGGCGTGGTGATGACCTCCTCCGCGGTCCCCTGCTCGACGATCCTGCCCAGGTACATGACCGCGATGCGGTCCGCGAGGATCCAGGCCAGCCCGAGGTCGTGGGTGATGAAGAGGTACGTCAGGCCCCTCCGCTGCCGCAGCTCCACCATGAGCTGGATGATCTCCGTCCGGATGGACACGTCGAGCATGGAGACGGGCTCGTCGGCGACGATGAAGTCGGGCTGCAGCACGAGCCCCGCGGCGATGGAGACGCGCTGCCGCTGGCCTCCGGAGAGCTCGTGGGGGAAGCGGAACATGAACTCGCCCGGCGGCCGGAGGCCCGTGTCGCTCAGCGCGTCCGCGACGGTGGCCGCCGTCTCCTCCGGGGTTTTCGTGAGGCGGTTGACGCGGAGGGGCTCCGCGACGATCTCGTACACGGACTGCTTCGGGTTCAGCGACTCGTAGGGGTCTTGGAAGATCATCTGGAGCCGCTTCCGGAGCGCCCGCATCTGGATCCCCGAGTACTCGCCCGTCCGGAGGCGGTGGCCGACGATGAACTGGGCGACGGACCCGGCCACGACCGGGACGAGGATCCCCGCGAGGATGAAGAAGAAGAAGTTCTCTCCCCAGGCCCTCCCGATCGCGTCCGCGAACGACAGGCTGTCCCCGTGGAAGAGGAAGGCGGGGATCGGGGCCAGGAACCAGACGACGAACGCGACCACGGCGAGGGCCAGGGACGCCCTCCGGGACGGGCGGCTCGGCGGGAGCGACCCGATCACGCCCACGAGGACGGCCAGGGTGATGCTGAACCCATACACCTGGCCGACATCCACGAACGGATTCGTCAGGAGGCCGAGGACGGCCGTCAGGAGGAGCAGGCTCCCCAGACCGGCGAGGGCGACCATGAGGACGGACAGGAGATACTGGGGCGCGGTCCAGGGCCGGTGCTCCTTCCAGGTGAGCGAGTATCTGCGGCGCAGCTCCCGCGCGGCCGCCGCCGCCTCGGGGTCGCTCCCCTCGCGGCGGGCGGCCTCCTCGTAGCGCGCGTACTCCTCGCCCGGCATCTCGAGGAGGATGTCCCCCTCCGTCGCGTCGACGAGGCGCAGGATGGCCTTCCCCGTCGTCGTCTTGCCGCAGCCCGATTCGCCCACGAGGCAGAAGATCTCGCCCCGCCGGACGTCCAGGTCGATGCCGTCCACGGCCCGGACCCACTTGCTCCCGCCGGAGGCGATCGACTTCAGGAGGCCACCGCGGTGGCTGAACCAGACCTTGAGGTTCCGGACGCGGACGATCACTTCGCTCTCGGCGCCTGGGGCTTCCGCGCGATCACCTCCTGGACCTCCGGGAAGAGGAAGCACGCGGCCTGCCGCGACGGCGTGAGGGCGGTCAGGGCGGGCTCGGCCATCGTGCACCGGTCGAAGGAGAACTTGCAGCGCGGGTGGAACACGCAGCCCGACGGCGGGCTGATGAGGCTCGGGACCTGGCCCGGGATCGCCTCGGGCATGAAGCGCCGTCCCCGGATGTCCGGGAAGGCGGAGACCAGCCCCTGCGTGTACGGGTGCTTCGGATCCGTGAAGACCTCCATGGTCGCGCCGGACTCGGCGATCTTTCCGCCGTACATGATGGCGACCTGGTCGCAGGTGTCCGCGATGACGGACAGGTCATGCGAGATCAGGATCATGGACAGGTGGAGCTCCTTCCGGAGGCGCTCCAAGAGCTCGAGGATCTGCGCCTGGATCATGACGTCCAGCGCGGTTACGGGCTCGTCCGCGATGACGAGCTTGGGGTTGCACGCGAGCGCCATGGCGATCATCACGCGCTGCCGCATGCCGCCGGAGAACTCGTGGGGATACTCGTTCATCCGCTTCTGCGGAATGCCCACGAGCTCCAAGAGGTCCCCGACGCGTTTCATCGCTTCGTCCTCCTCGACGTCCTCGTGGAGCAGGATGGGCTCCGCGATCTGCTTCCCGACCCGCTGGACGGGGTTCAGCGAGTTCATCGCTCCTTGGAACACGATGGAGATTTCCTTCCACCGGATCTTGCGCAGCATGGCCTCGGAGGACTTCACCAGATCGCGGCCCTGGAACTTGATCGACCCTCCGGCGATCTTCCCGTTGTACGGGAGGAGCCGCATCAGGGAGAGCGCGGTCGTGGTCTTGCCGCAACCACTCTCCCCCGCGAGGCCGAGGGCCTTCCCCTGCTCCAGGGAGAAGGACACGCCGTCCACGGCGTGGACGGTACCGGCCTGCGTGCCGAACTCGATCCGGAGGTCGCCGACCTCGAGGAGGGGCAGGCTCACCGCCTCCGGAGGCGCGGGTTGAGGATTTCGTCGAGCGCGTAGCCGAACAGGTAAAACCCGAGGACCAAGACCACGATGCAGAGTCCGGGGACGATCAACCACAACGGGTTGCCGATGGTCATCGCGTTATTGCTGCTCGCTTCCTCGATGATCTTCCCCCAGCTCATGTAGGTGAGGCCCGACAGGCCCAAGAAGGCGAGGACCGCCTCCGA
>JAJYKG010000022.1 GCA_021788795.1 Thermoplasmata archaeon
GAAGTGGACGGCCTGGTCTTGCTGCGCCCGCACCGCGTCCCGGGCCTTGAGCTCGAGCTCGCCCAGCGCGCGGCCGGCCTTCTCGAACTTCTCGCGGACCGCGTCGCCGTTCTTCTCGAGCTGGTCCTTGACCGCTTGCGGGAGCGTCTCGATCTCCTGCGGCGTCAAGGGGCGGCCGTTGCGCCCGGGCACGATGCTGACCCCCGCGGCCGTGACCTGGACCGCGAACCCGAGGGCCGCGGCCTCCTTGGAGAACTCCTCCAGGAGCTTCCGGCGCTCCGCGTCCGCTTCCTTCAGGGCCGCGTCCCGGCGGGAGGCGAAGTCCTCGCTCGAGAGGGCCGCGGGCACGACGCGCTGGACCTGGTCCACGAACGTCTTCACGGCCCGGGCGAAGTCCCGCACCTTCCCCGGAGGGAAGCGCAGCGCCCGCGGCTCATAGGGGTCCCGGAAGTTGTTCACGTAGCACCAGTCCGGCGGGGTGGACCGCTCCTGGGCGATGGACTCCAGGTAGCGGCGGACGACGACGTTCTTGCCGCTCCCCGGCTCGCCCGCGGCGTAGATGTTGAAGCCTTTTCCCTTGACGTGGAGCCCGAACTTGAGCGCGCGCAGGGCGCGCTCCTGGCCGATGACCCCGCTCAGGGGCGCGAGGTCGGCGGTCGTGTCGCACTTCACGGAGTCAGGAGGGCAGACGAGGCGCAGCTTCTCAGGGGGAAGCGCCGCGATGGACATGGTCGCACCGTTGCGTCCCTACGCGGCTGAGGTAGATGAAGAAGAGCCCCCGTCGGCGAGGCGGAAGGCGTAGCCGTGCCTCATCCGGCGAGCTTCGCGTCGTACTTGCCCGCCTTGATCTCCTTGGCGGTCTCCTTCGCGGGCTTGCCCTCGACGCTCACGCCCATGGAGACGCACGTGCCCACGACCTCGAGGACGCGGGCTTTCAGGTTCTTCCCCTGCATGACGTCCGTCTTCATGTTCGCGACCTTGATCGCCTGGGCCAGGGACATGTTGCCGACCCGCGTCTTCCCCGCGTCCCCGGAGCCCTTCTCGATCTTGAGCTCCTTCGTGATGAGCGCGGAGGTCGGCGGCGTGCCGACGGTAATCGTATACGTCTTCGTCTTCGGATCGACGACGAGGGTGACGGGGACCTTCATCCCCTCGAAGGCCTTCGTCTTCTCGTTGATCGCCTTGATGATCTCGACGATGTTCACGCCGAGGGGGCCCAGAGCGGGGCCCAGGGGCGCACCCGGGGTCGCCTTGCCGCCGTCGACGAGGACATCGAGCTTTTCGGCCATGGGAGGAACCTCAGTGGGCTCGCCTGACCGAGCCGCCGGACATAAACGTTTCGGCGGTCCGACGCCTCAGGGGAGGGATTAACCGAGCCCGGCGCATCGCGGCCGCCATGGCCCGTCTGGACGCCCGCACCGGGGCTCCGTTCGGCTGGGTCGCCGTGGGGATCTGGATCGTCCTGTACCTGGTCGCGGCTCTCTCGACGCCCGGCTAGACAATCACGGGGAACCGGCTCAGCGACCTGGGGAATCCGGCCGCGGGGGCCCCGTGGGCGTTCAACTCCGCGTGCATCCTCGCGGGGATCTTCTTCCTGCCCTTCAGGGGGACCGTCGGCACAGGGATGTCGAAGTGGATGCGGCGCGTGGGGACCATCCTGCTCGCGCTCGCGTCCATCTTCCTGATCCTCCTGGGCATCTTCCACGAGGGCTCCCCGGACGACCTCCACTTTCTCTTCTCCGCCCTCTTCTTCATCCTGTTCATGATGGGGATCAGCCACTACGCGGTCGCGATGTGGCGCAACCCGCGGTACGGGCATGTGTCCGGCATCCTGTCCGTCCTCGCGAGCGGGCTCGCACTCGTCTTCATCGTCGCGGTCGTCGTGGACGGCCTGTCGTCCGAGCCCATGGCCGGCGGGGCGGTCTCCAACGTCCTCGAGCACCTCACGGTGTTCGCCGGCCTCGCGTGGGCGGTGTGGACAGCCTCGCGGCTGTACCGAATGCGCGACGCTGCCGCGCCCGGCGCGGACTAGGCGGCCTCGAAGACCGGCTTGATGCGCTCGATCGCCCAGTCGATGTCGGCCTTCGTGATCACGAGGGGCGGGGCGAACCTCACGGTCTTCTCGTGCGTGTCCTTCGCGAGGACGCCTTTCGCCATGAGCTTCTCGCAGATCGGGCGGACCGTCTCGTCCTTCCCGAGGTGGAACTCCACGCCGATGAGCAAGCCCTTGTGGCGGATCTCCTTGATTTTCGGGTTCTTGATTTCCTCGAGGCGCCTCACGAAGTACGCGCCCATCTTCTCCGCGTTCTCCGCGAGCTTCTCGTCCACGAGGACATCGATTGCGGCCTCGCCAATCGCGGCCGCGAGCGGGTTGCCGCCGAAAGTACTCCCATGGCTGCCCGGAGTGAACACGGCCATGACGTCCTTGCGGGCGAGCGACGCGGACACGGGGTAGAGGCCGCCGCCGAGCGCCTTGCCGACGCAGAGCACATCGGGCTTGATCCCTTCGTGCATGAAGGCGAACATCTTCCCCGTGCGGGCCCAGCCCGTCTGGATCTCGTCCAGGATGAGGAGGAGGTGGTGCTCGTCGCAGATGCGCCGCAGCTCTCTGAGGTAGCCCGGCGAGGGGACGTTGATGCCGGCCTCTCCCTGAATCGGCTCTACGAGGATGGCGACCGTCTTCGGCGTGATGGCCGTCTCGACCGCGCGGACGTCGTTGTAGGGCACCATGACGAAGCCGGGCGTGAAGGGCCCGAAGCCCTTCTTCGAGTCCGGGTCGCTCGAGAAGCTGATGATCGTCGTCGTGCGGCCGTGGAAGTTGTTCTCCATGACGATGATCTCGCCCTCGTCCTCCGCGAGATGCTTCGTCTGGTGGGCCCAGCGGCGGGCCACCTTGATCGAGGTCTCGACCGCCTCCGCACCCGTGTTCATCGGCAAGGCGACGTCCATGCCCGTGACCTCGCAGAGCTTCTTCAGGAACGGCCCCATCCGGTCGTTGCAGAAGGCCCGCGACGTCAGGGTGACGCGGCCCAACTGGTCCTTCGCCGCCTTCACGATCCGCGGGTGCAGGTGGCCCTGGTTGATCGCCGAGTACGAACTCAGCATGTCGATGTACTTCCTGCCCTCGACGTCCCACACCCAGACGCCCTTCGCCTTCGCGATGACGACGGGCAGCGGGTGGTAGTTGTGAGCGCCATACGTCTCGTCCAGCTCGAGATAGTACTTCGCGTCCATGATCCCCATCTCCCGAGGGAGCCCCTCGAAGAAGGATGACACTCAAGCTACCGCGAACAGGGATTGAAAGGTTTCGGTCGGAGAGTCGGTACCATTCGCGGCCCCGAAGGGGGCGGCCTACATCTCCTTGCGCTCTTCTTTCTCCTTCTGCAGGACGCGGACGTGGTCGCCGCGGACGGTCACGGGGATGCGGACCATGGCCTCGAACAGCTCCACCGTGATCTCCTCCTTCGTCTCGTCGATCTTCTGCACACGGGCCTTCTCGCCCTTGAAGGGCCCGGCGACGAGCTCCACGATGTCGCCTTCCATGATGCCGCTGACCACGGGTTTCGGCGTGAGGTACAGGTCGATGTCCGCGAAGGAGATGCCGGCCTTCTCGCCCTCGCCCTTCACGACGCCGCGCGCGCGGCGCACGCCCCGCACCACCTCCTCGAGGCGATCCGGGTTCATGCTCTCCACGAACACGTAGCCGCGGAGGTTCGCCGGCACGAGGATCGCGAAGATGCCCACGTCTTTGGCCTTGGCGCGGGCGTAGATGGCGTCCGCCACCGTGCGCTCGTGGCCGATGGAGCACTTCACCGCGAGGACAGCCTGCCGCCCCGTGAAGCTGAGCGTCTTCACGTCGGACGCGGTGGGGTCGGACTTGGAGATCGCGCTCAGGACCACGTTGAGCCGGTCGCCGAAGCGCGCGCCCTTGGGGCACGTGATCTGGACGGTGAGCTCGCGCTGGCCCTCGGGGATGAGGACGAACTCCTTCTCCGTGACCTTCGTGAAGGTGACATCCCAGGGCTTGTCCTCGACGCCCGAGATCTTGACGCCCCACTCGGGCGGGTCCGGCACCTCGGAGCCGTAGAGGAGGTCCACCTTGAGGCGGATCGTGTCGTCATCCGTGCCCGTGTTCGTCACGAGGCCGGGGTACTCCTTGACTTGGCCCGCGGTGAGCGCGAGCTTCTCCTCGGGCAGCTCGAGCTTGATGCCGGGGTGGCCCGGCGGCGGGCGCTCCTCGGGCTTGGGCTCCGCCTTCTTCTCCACGCCTTTGGACAGGTCGTCGAGCAGTCCCATGGTCTCTCCCCCGAAGGAATCCGATCAGCCGAAGAGGCTCGTGAAGAACGAGCCCCCGTACCGCATGACGTAGTAGATGGCGAACCCGAGCGCGCCGACCGCGACGAGCCCGATCCCGGTGATGATGATGACCTTGCTGAACTCGTCGGGCGTCGGCTTCCGGGCCATCTTCAGGATGCGCCCGTACTTGCCCTTGCCCATCCTCTTGAGGCGCTCCTCGACGCGCCGTTGGACCTCCCAGCCCTTCTCCATCAGGTCGGCCATGCCCGGTGTCCCTCACCGCACGATGTCCACGCCGGCCGCGGGGCCGCGGACGTGCTCCCCGGGCCCGAGGATCTGCTTCGAGCGCACGCCCGTCAGGATGAGCATGACGCGGAGCTTGTGCTCCAGCGTCTGGTCGATCGCGGCGCCCCAGATGATCCGGGCGTTGGACGAGATGCGTCCCTGGACGATCTCCGCCACCTTCTCCGCCTCGGAGACGCTCATATCCACGCCGCCCGTGACGTTCACGAGGGCGCCGGTCGCGGCGCTGACGTCGACGTCGATGAGGGGCGAGTTGATCGCCTCCTCGATGGCCTCCTCGGCCCGGTTCTCCGAGTCGGACTCCCCGAGGCCGATCATGGCGACTCCGCCGCCCTTCATGATCGTCTTGATGTCGTTGAAGTCCAGGTTGACGAGCCCGGGCTTCGTGATGACCTCGGTGATCCCCTTGATGGCGCGCATGAGCACATCGTCCGCGACCTTGAAGGCCGCGTTGAGAGCCAGACGCGGCACCAGTTCAAGGAGTTTGTCATTCGGGATGACCACGACGGTGTCCGCGAAGCTCCGGAGCTTCTCCAGGCCGTACTCCGCGTTCTCCGCGCGGATCGCGCCCTCCGCCCGAAAAGGGAACGTGGTGATGGCAATCGTGAGGGCGCCCGCCTCCTTCGCGAGCTGCGCGATGACGGGCGCGCCGCCCGTCCCCGTGCCGCCGCCGAGGCCGCACGTCAGGAAGACCATGTCCGCGCCCTGGACCATCGCCCGCAGCTCGTCGCCAGCCTCGCGGGCCGCCTCCTCGCCGACCTGCGGCAACGCACCGGCACCGAGGCCGCGCGTCGCGCGCCGCCCGAGGAGGAGCTTGTGGGGAGCGCGGATGATGAGGAGGTGCTGCGCATCCGTGTTGCATGCGTAGAGCTCCGCGCCCACGATCCCGCCCTCCACGAGCCGGTCGATCGTGTTGCAGCCGCCCCCGCCGATGCCGATGATCTTGATGTTCGTCCGCAGGCTCGCGAGGATGCGCTCAAGCTCGGCATCCTCCGTGCCCATGCCGATGACCGCGGTGGGCGAATCGGGGACCCGTGGCTCCTCCGCCGCCCGGGTAACGACTTCCCTAACAATGGAGTCCATGACTCGGCCTCCGGCTACACGAGACGCGGATCGAAGCAGCCGTGAGGGGCACGTAAAGTAGGGACGCTAATAAAGGTTTCCGGGTGGCGGCTCCGCCACCCGATTCCGGTTCCTCTCCGGGGAGGCGCGGCTCAGCGGATGACGTCCACGCCCACCCTCGCGCGTTCCTCGGCCGGGTCGCGGCGCCCGACGATCTGCTTGGACCGCACGCCCGTGGCGACGAGCATGACGCGCAGCGTGTGCTCGAGGGTCGGGTCCACCGTGGCGCCCCAGATGATCCGGGCCGTCGGGGAGACCTTGGACTGGACGACCTCCGCGACGCGCTCCGCCTCGGAGATGGTCATGTCGTTCCCGCCCGTGACGTTGATCAGGACGCCGTGGGCGCTCGACACGTCGACCTCGAGGAGCGGGCTGTTGATGGCCTCCTCGATGGCCTCGACCGCGCGGTTCTCGCCCATGGCCTGGCTCTCGCCGAGGCCGATCATGGCGACTCCGCCGCCCTTCATGATCGTCTTCACGTCGTTGAAGTCGAGGTTCACGAGCCCGGGCTTCGTGATGATCTCGGTCAGCCCCTTGATGGACCGCATCAGGACCTCGTCGGCGAACTTGAACGCGTTGTTCAGGGACATCCGCGGCACGAGGTCGAGCAGCTTGTCGTTGGGGATCGTGATCACGGTGTCCGCGGAGTCGCGGAGGCGCTCCAGGCCCCACTCCGCGCTCTCCATGCGGAGCCGGCCCTCGCCCTTGAAAGGCAGGGTGACGACCGCGATCGTGAGCGCGCCCATCTCCTTCGCGAGGCGCGCGACGTAGCCGCTGGACCCGGTGCCCGTCCCGCCGCCGAGACCGCAGGTGGTGAACACGATGTCCGCGCCGTGCAGGACGGTGCGCAGCTCTTCCTCGGCCTCGCGGGCGGCCTCCTCGCCGATCTGGGGCAGGGCGCCGGCCCCCAGGCCCTTCGTCACGCGGCGGCCCAGGAGGATCTTCTTCGGCGCGGTGATGTGGAGCAGGTGTTGCGCGTCCGTGTTGCAGGCGAACAGCTCCGCACCGACGATCCCCTCGTTGTAAATGCGGGCGATCGTGTTGGAGCCGCCGCCGCCGAGGCCCACGATCTTGATGTTGGTCTTCATCTTGCTGAGCATCTCTTCGAGCTCAGAGTCGACACGGGTGTCTTCGAAGGCGGGGGTCCCACCTTCGCGGGCCAGCACGTCCTCTAGCATGGAGTTCATTGCGTCACCTGCAGCGTATGCGAGTTCATCCCATCCCGCAAGGTGGGCTCGTATCCGGCGCACGATATTTAAAAGTGTCTGACGAACGTCCGCCGATTTGACAAATCACGCGGACAGGATGGGGCCGCGACGGTTTAGCGGGAGGGCGGCGCCGCGGACTCCTTCTCTTCCTCCAGGCGGGCGAGCGCTTCCTCGTGGCGCTCGACCGCGCGGTCCACCCAGCCGTCCTTCTCCCACACGTAGCGGTACGCGTACCCGCCCGCGACGAGGAGGGCCGCGACCGCGGTGATGAGCAGGTCCGTGGCCGAGGGGCCGCCGGGCGGAATCAGGGAGGAGACGATCTGGAGGACCGAGAACACGGTCACGGCCAGCGGGCCGAGCACGTCCCGGTACCGCGCGAACTCGCGGAAGCTCCACTCGTACCATCCGGGCTCCGCGTGCCGCGTCCTCAGGACCTCGTGCCGGCTGGCGAAGAGGGAGGGCTTGGACGGGTACATGTCGCGGTCGGATCCCGCTTTCGGTCCGCCGAGCCCATCGTCCGGGAAGCGCACGGCGTGACGGAAAGACTCTGGCCCGCGCCCCGCGACCCCTCAGAACAGGGAAGAGGCGGCCGCGCGCCGGACCGCGGCCACGGCTCCGGGCGGCGCCGCGACCATGACAACCCAGTCCGTGACCTGTCGGACCTGGAGGGCCCGACCGAGCGGGCTGACCTTGGAGAAGGGCCTCGCCTCGCCGTCGTCCAGGACCATGACCTCCGTCTTGGCGATGCGGGGCTCGCTCACCAGGAGCTCCGGCAGGGGCACGTCGACGATGACCTGCCCCGGCTCGAGCCCCGCGCGGCGCGCGATGCGGTCCTCCGCGCGGCGCCGCTCCTCCGCGCGGCCGAAGGATGCGAGGGTCTCGCGGGCGGAGTCGGACAGCTCGTCGCGGTCGTAGGCGACGACCCGCTTGTAGAGCTTGCGGTACCGGAGCCGGAGGGCAATCTCCTTCTGGAGACCCCCCTGGGCCATGAGCCAGGCGAGCAGCTCGTGGTCCACCATCTTCTGGACCTCCGCGATCGGGGCGCCGGACCGCTCGACCGCGCGCGCGATCATCTGCTCCGCGATCCGCACGGTCTTGTGGAAGTAGACGGAGGAGTACATGAGGCCCCGGGCGACGAGCATGCCCTCGAGGGCGGGCAGCCCCTTGCGGTCGATGGCAATCTGCCCCCTGTGCAGCTCGAGCGTCTGCAGGAGGCGGGAGACGTCGATGGCGCCGTGCGTGGCCCCGGTGTAGTGCGCGTCCCGCAGCAGGTAGTCGATCTGGTCCGCGTCCATGGGGCTGTGGATGATCTGCCCGAGGTAGCGGCGGTCCACCTTGCGCGACGCGGCGTCGAGGAAGAGGCCGCCCTTCTCGGAGGGACCGCGGATGAGCGCCGCGACCGACTCCGGCGAGACGGCGTGCTTGCGGAGGACCTCGTGGATCCGCGGGACGTCCGGGAAGGCCGCGCGGTCCGGGGGTGCGACGTTGTCGTCGTCCCCCGTGATGATGCGCTGGGTGAGGTGCATGTGGTCCACGGCGAGCTCGCGGCTCAGGACGTGCTCGAGGGTGTGCGAGTACGGTCCGTGGCCGACGTCGTGAAGGAGGCCGGCCGCCTGGACGAGCTTCCGCTCCTCCTCGGCGAGGCCGAGGGAACGCGCCATCGCGCCCGCCATGTAGCCCACGCCGAGGCAGTGCTCGAGCCGCGAGTGGTTGGCGCCGGGGAAGACGAGGTAGGTGAGGCCGAGCTGGCGGATCGAGTTGAGCCGCTGGATCTCCAGGGTCTCGAGGAGGTCCTGGGTCAGCGGCTCGAGGCGGATGGTCCCGTGGACCGTGTCCGTGATCGTCCGCGAACTGGCCATGGAGGGCTCCACGCGGCAGGGGCGATAAATAGATTGTTCAGGCTCGGCGGCGGGCGGGGCACGCCCTACGGCCTACCACCGCCGCTCCCATGGATGCCCGGGCTCGTCGAGCCGGGGAGAGGTCTTCCGGAGGAACGACACGGAGCGCCGCGGGGGCTCGGCCGAGGGCTTGACCCAGCGGCAGCCGACGAAGACGGCGAGCAGCAACAGCGCCGGGAGGCCCACCTCACCCAGGCTCAGGGCGAGCGACGGACCCCAGGTCGACAGGGGCATGCTCGAGACGAGGGCGAGGAAGACGGAGAGCCCCAGAAGGCAGGCGGGCCAGTAGAGGTAGCGGGAGGAGTACCAACAGAACCAGAACCCCCAGCCAGTGCCCGCTCGTCACCATCTTCGTGTAGCCGATGGAGATGAGCATGCCCCACTCCGGGTCCGTGGGCTTTGCGCCCATGCCGATGAAGCTCAGGCCCGCCGTCGTCAGGACGATCGTGCCCAGGTCCAGGGTCGCGGCCACGAGGATGGGGGAGACCGTGTTGGGCAGGACGTGCCGGAGCATCACGCGCCTCGGCGAGGCGCCCACGGCGCGCGCGGCCGATACAATCTTCGAACTCAGAGATTTCGGACAACCGCCGGACTAACGAAACCTAAATCCCGCCCAGACCCCGCCGCGAGGACGCGCGAGCCCATGGGTCAGCGGTCAGGATGCCGCCGGCGCGAGCGAAAAGATTCAATTACCCTCGCCCGGATGGGCCGCGACGGGCCGGGGTGACAGAGCGGCTAATGTGACCGACTGCAGATCGGTTTCTAGAGGGTTCGACTCCCTCCCCCGGCATGCGCATCTGACCTCGCGATGATGCGGACTTTTCCTAACGAACGGGAAGGCCTGAAGGCTCGAGAAGTATCTCCCGGGCCCGAGGGACGGCTGTGCCGGCTGCGGTCTCCTACAATCCCGCTCCGGCCATCGTCGCCGCCGTCCTCTTCAGCGCCCTCGTCCTCGGGTTCGCGGCCGCCGTTCGCCGATATAGACGAACGAGACGCGGGGGCGCGGCCGTCGTCGCCATCGCCCTCGGCGTCTGCCTTGGCGTACTCAGCGCGGGAATCACGGTCGGCGCGTATCAGTCCTACGTGATCCAGAACACCTGGCGCTTCTCCTACTACCTCGGCGTGCAAGAGAACGGCGACGGGTCCGGGTCGATCATCGTCCCCGTGCCGAAGGACGAGCGCCTCCTCGCGGACCTCCGCCTGGAGACCGGGACGGCGAACTGGAGCCTCCTGAACACCTCCGTCGGGCGGGGCCTGTTCGTCCGATTCACGGGCGGATTCGATATCGAGACGTACGTATCCGTATTCCCGCCGCCCGTCCCGGGGCCGGACACCACCCCGTCCATGGGCGTCCCCTCGAACTGCACGGCGGGGACGGGGAACTGCACGGGCCGGCCGTCCGTGTGGGTCTACTACTCGGGGCCTGAGAACGTCTCGTTTGGGTTCTCGACCTCGTGGTGGTACCTGAACGGCAATCTCAAGCAGGGCTGGGCCACGTATGAAACGACCGAGCCTCCCGTCCCCCTGGCCGCGGAGCCGCGCACGTTCTTATAGCGCTCCAAGCATGGGCCGCTGCGGCGGGGGAGGATTGGGCCTCCATGCGTTACTACGAGAACATCATCGAGACGATCGGGAACACCCCGATGGTCCGCCTTTCGCGCCTCTTCCCCAGCGCCCGCGGCCTCGTGCTGGCCAAGCTCGAGATGTTCAATCCCGGCGGGAGCGTGAAGGACCGCATCGGCCAGAAGATGATCGAGGACGCCGAGAAGCGCGGGGCGCTGAAGCCCGGCGGCACGATCGTCGAGCCCACGAGCGGGAACACGGGCATGGGGCTCGCCATGGTGGGGGCGATCAAGGGCTACCGGACGGTCTTCACGATCCCCGACAAGATGAGCCGCGAGAAGATCGACATGCTCAAGGCCTTCGGCGCGCGCGTCATCGTCACCCCGACCGCGGTCGCCCCGGAGCACCCGGAGTCATACTACAGCGTGGCGGCGCGGATCCAGAAGGAGACGCCCAACTCGGTCCTGCCCAACCAGTACGCGAACCCGATGAACCCTCAGGCACACTACGAGACCACGGGGCCGGAGATCTGGCGGGACACGGACGGGAAGGTCACGCACTTCGTCTGCGGCGTGGGGACCGGCTGCACGATCAGCGGCGTGGGGAGGTTCCTCAAGGAGAGGAACCCCAAGGTCCGCGTCATCGGCGTGGACCCGCTCGGCTCCATCTTGAAGGACTACTTCTACAAGAAGGAGCGGATGAAGGGCCACCCCTACAAGATCGAGGGCATCGGCGAGGACTTCATCCCCGAGACGACGTCGTTCGACGTCATCGACGACGTCCTCAAGGTCTCGGACAAGGAAGCGTACCTCATGACGCGGCGCCTCGCGCGGGAGGAGGGCATCCTGGCGGGGAGTTCGAGCGGCGCGGCCCTCGTCGGCGCCCGCGAGGTCGCTCCGACCCTCGGACCGGACGACGTCCTCGTGGTCCTGCTCCCGGACGGCGGCCTGCGGTACCTGTCGAAGGCCCACAACGAGGAGTGGCTCAAGGAGCAGGGCTACCTCGAGGAGCCGCTGGCCCCGCTCATGACGATCCTCCAGGCGAAGCCGGGGGCGCTCGCGCGCGTGGTCACCGTGGACGTCGCGGCGAGGGTCCGCGAGGCCGTGGACATCATGGCCCAGTACGGGATCTCGCAGCTCCCCGTGGTCGACGTGGGGATCATGGTCGGGTCCCTCCGCGAGGAGGTCCTGATGAAGGCCCTCCTCGAGGACCCGCGGTTGTACGACGACCATGTGGGCAAGGTCATGGAGAAGCCGTTCCCGGTCGTCGAGCCGGGCGCGGACCTCGACGCGGTCTACCGCCTCCTCCTCCACGGCAACCCCGCTGTGGTGGTCGGCACGGAGAACCGGCTCGAGGGCATCATCACCCGGAGCGACGTGATCCAGTTCCTCGCCGGGCGCGAGTGAGCGCCAACACCGAGAACCCCGCCTGCGCCTGGAATGCCGTCTTTTGGACAGCCTCAACGGACCCGTGGGCCCGGACGGACCGCAACGCTTGATGTACCCGAGGTCGCTTCCCCTCCCCCGAGAAGGGTAAGACGGAGGGAGCTCGCGAGGGGTTCGGACGTCTCCGGAGCCGGGCAGCCACCGGGCTCGCGGCGTCCTCGTGGGCCTCCCTCCCCCGATCCGAACCGTTGTGTGGGGTTGTCCTATGGAGTCCAAGCAGAAGCGGCGCCTGACGTACTCGTCCATCGCAGTCGCGGGTGCGGTCATCCTGATCGTGGCCGTCATCCTGATGCAGCAGCCGATCCAGAAGACGGCGGTCCCGCCGGCGAAGACGGCCCCCGGGGTATCGACGGCCGCGGCGACGGGCGTGGGCCAGACCACGGCGACGCTGAACGGCCAGCTGGGGCAGGTCGGGACGGCCTCGAACGTGACCGTCGGGTTCCTCTACGCCGCGGGCTCCGAACTGGGAGGGGCGACGAACGTCACCTCGGGCAAGGCGTCCGCTGCGGCGCCCTTCGGGAAGGACCTAGCCGGGCTCACGCCCGGGACGACGTACTACTTCGAGGCGTGGGCCGTCGGGGACGGCTTCTCGACCGGCTCCGTCGTCCCCTTCACGACGCTCTCGCCGCCGGCCCCGCAGGTCCGGGCCCCTTCCGTGACGACGAAGGCCGCGACCGCCGTCGGGAGCAGCAAGGCCACCCTGAACGGCGATCTCGGCAGCCTCGGGACCGCGTCCTCGGTGACCGTGGGCTTCTGGTACGGCGCGAACGCCGACCTGGCGGGGGCCATGAACGTCTCCGCGGGCCCGCAGTCCGCGACGGGCGCCTTCGCCCAGGCGATCAGCGGCCTCCAGCCCGGGACCACGTACTACGTGCAGGCGTGGGCCGCGGGGAACGGGTTCGCGTCCGGCTCCGTCGAGACGCTCACGACGTCCACGCCGAGCAGCCCCGGGAACGGGAACATCGTGCCGCCGGGATGGGCCCACGCGGCGTGCCCCCACCTGCCGCCGAGGGCGGTCGCCCACGGCGTGATCGCGCGTTGCGAGTACAACATGACCTACGGCGAGATGAAGAAGCAGGGCCTCGCGGACACGGCACAGGCGCCCGCAGCGCCGCCAGGCGCTGCGATGGGCGCGGTGACCCGCACCTCGGACCCGGGCAACTCCGGCGAGCACCGGTCGTCGAGGGCCCGCGACTGGTGAGCGGCCCGTCCCGCGGCGCTCCCGGGGGCCCAGCAAACCTTTTACTTGCGGCCCGCACGTCCTGCGCGCGGAGATCGCCATGCGCTTCGCGACGAAAGCCATCCACACCGGGCAGGAGCCCGAGGCCCGGACGGGCGCGGTCACCCCGCCCATCTACATGACCTCGACCTATTCCCAGAGGGACCAGAAGGACTTCGACTACGCCCGCGGCGTCAACCCGACGCGCACGGCCCTGGAGACGAACCTCGCGGCCCTGGAGGACGCGAAGCACGCCCTCGCCTTCTCGAGCGGCATGGGGGCGATCACGACGGCCCTGACCCTCCTGAAGAAGGGGGACCACGTGGTCATCTCGGACGACTGCTACGGCGGCGTCTACCGGATCTTCACGCGCTTCATGTCGAACTACGGCATCGAGACGACGTTCCTGGACCTCCGCGACCTCGTCGACGTCGAGGACGCCTTCCGCCCGGAGACGAAGATGCTGTGGATGGAGTCGCCCACAAACCCCCTGATGAAGGTCGTCGACATCCGCGAGCTCGCGGTCATCGCCAGGGCCCACGATGCGATCAGCGTGGCCGACAACACGTTCGCCTCGCCCGCCCTCCAGAACCCGCTCGGCCTCGGCACGGACCTCGTCGTGCACAGCATGACGAAGTACCTCGGCGGACACGCGGACGTGCTGGGCGGCGGCCTCGTCATGAACCGCGAGGACCTCCACGAGAAGCTGAAGTTCGCCCAGAACGCCCTCGGGGCGGTGCCGAGCCCCTTCGACGCGTGGCTCGTCCTCCGCGGGATCAAGACCCTTCCCGTCCGGATCGAGCGCCAGTGCGACAGCGCGGAGAAGCTCGCCACGTTCCTCCATGACCACCCGGCGGTGGGGAAGGTCCACTACCCCGGGCTCCCCGACGACCCCGGCCACGCGACCGCGAGGAAGCAGATGCGGCGCTTCGGCGCCATGCTCAGCTTCGAGCTCAAGGACGCCGCACACGCCGTCGACCGTCTCCGACGGGTGAAGCTGATCACGATGGCGGAGAGCCTGGGCGGGGTCGAATCCCTGATCGAGCACCCGGACTCGATGACCCACCAGAGCGTCCCCAAGGACCAGCGCCTCAAGCAGGGCATCACGGAGGGCCTGGTCCGGTTCTCCGTCGGCCTGGAGGACGTGGACGACCTCCGGGAGGACCTGGACCGCGTCCTCGCCTAGGCGAAGCGCTCGGGCCCGCCGCGGGGCGTCCTCGCGGCGGCCCACCCGCGCGTAGGCAAGGGCTTCGCCTCCGGGGCGGGGCGGACCGTCAGCGCGGAGGCGATGAGGAGGTAGCCCGCGCACGCCGCGGCGGGGAGGATCCCGGCCGCGACGCTCCACGAGCGCACGAAGGCGTAGGGGCTCGGGTCGCGAAGGACGACCAGGGTCGTCGCCGCCGCGACCGCGAAGAGGACCATCGCGCCGGCGTCGGCGAGGTGCTTCGCGGGCGGCGCCAGGAAGTTCGCGACCCGGCCGAAGAGGATGCCGTACAACGCGAGGCTGGGGACGAAGATCCACGCGAGGAACGGGAAGGCGGTGATGTAGAGCACCAGGAGCCAGATGTTCGACCAGGTGACCACGTGGTACTGGAGCGGCAGGAGGACGACGGCCACGACGACGAGGAGGATCGTCATGAGGAAGGACCGGCGGGCGACGAGGGCGTCCGAGGCCCCGGGGTGGACCGCCAGGAGGTGCCGCAGCCCCTCCCACAGGTCCGGCCAGGCCATGACGGTCAGGAGGACGGCGACCCAGGCGACGATCAGGTCCATGTAGAGGAGAGCGAACCCCGGGATCCAGAGCGTCCAGCCCGCGAAGGCGAACGCCATCCAGTACAGGACGCCGCTCGCGGCGAGGAAGGCCGCGGCGTGCCGGAGCTCCCGCCGCCACACGGCGCCGTCGCGGGCGCGGGATTCACGGGGGGTGGGGGAGGATCCCGCCATGGTGGGCACGCCATCCGGGGGGTCGCGGGATAATCTTTTTGACAACGCGATGTCAACGCATCAGGGCGCGTGCCGCGACCGGGCCGCCCAGGCGTCGAAGTGGAAGGCCGCAGCGATGAGGACGAAG
>JAJYKG010000276.1 GCA_021788795.1 Thermoplasmata archaeon
GGTCGCCAAAAAACCTCATCCATTTCTCCTTCACCCCGAAGTCCCGTTCCACCTCCAGGGTTTCGAGGAGGGCCTTGGGTCGCGCTCGCGTCGCTCGCCATCCTTATATAGCTCCTGCAAATTAGGACGCACTCCGCCCTACGAGGAACCAGCTTGGCACGGGGACTGTTCGCGGCACGGAAGCTCAAGGACGAGCGGCAGACGCACCGCTGGTCGGACCGGTACTACAAGCGCCGGGTGCAGCACCTGAAGGAGAAGTCGGACCCGCTCGAGGGCTCGCCCCAGGCGAAGGGCATCGTCCTCGAGAAGGTCGCCATCGAGGCCAAGCAGCCCAACTCCGCGCTGCGGAAGTGCGTCAAGGTGCAGCTCGTGAAGAACGGGCGGCAGGTCACCGCGTTCGCCGTCGGCGACGGCGCGATCAACTTCATCGACGAGCACGACGAGATCCTCGTCGAGGGGATCGGGGGCCGCATGGGCCGGTCCTACGGGGACATCCCGGGCGTGCGCTACAAGGTCATCCAGGTCAACGGCGTCTCCCTCGACGAGCTCGTGCGGGGACGCAAAGAGAAGCCGGTGAGGTAGGTCCCTTGGAGCCGCAGGAACCCGAGACCCCGGAGACGCCCGAGCCCGCGACGCCGCCGCCTCCGGCCCCCGAGCCCGCCCCGGCACCCCCTCCGGAGACCGTGCCGCCCCTGCCGCCGGCCGAACCCGCGGCTCCGGCGGAGCCCGCTCCCGCGGAGCCGGCCCCTGCGGAGGGCGAGGAGCCCGCCGCCGAGGAGAAGCCCAAGAAGGAGGCGAAGAAGCCGAAGAAGCGGCCCGCCTACGAGAAGGACCTCAAGCTCTTCGAGCGGTACGAGCTCGGGGACATCGTCGTCCACGACCAGGGACTCGCGAAGTACATCAACCTCGACCCGATCGTCCTCCCCCACACGGGCGCCCGGTGGGCCGCGAAACCCTTCGGGAAGCAGCACGCGAACATCGTCGAGCGACTCATCAACGGCATGATGCGGACCGAGGTCTACACCGGGAAGAAGTCCAAGGCCTACCGCGTCGTCCGCTCGTCGTTCGAGATCATCGAGAAGAAGGCGAACAAGAACCCCGTGCAGGTCCTCGTGGAGGCCCTCGAGCACGCGGCCCCCCGCGAGGAGATCACGCGCCTGCGGTTCGGCGGCATCTCCGTGCCGCGGGCCGTCGACATCGCCCCGATGCGGCGGCTCGACATGGCCCTGCGGAACATTACCCAGGGCGCCGTCGCGGCCACGTTCAAGAACAAGAAGCCCGTCGAGGAGTGCCTCGCGGACGAGCTGTTCCTCGCCTCGAAGGGCGACATGCAGAGCTCCGCGATCGCGAAGAAGGAAGAGCTGGAACGGGTCGCCGGATCGGCGCGGTGAGGGACCCGCGCCTCCCCGGAGCGAAGCTTTAATAAAGGCAAGCCATGTGCGATGCCATCTCATTGAGATTCCTCCCCAGGTGACACGCGTATGGGACGCAAGGAAGAGAACATCAAGAAGGCCTCGGTCCTCCTGCACAAGAAGGCGCAGATCCGGAACATCGGGACCGCCGCGCACATCGACCACGGGAAAACCACGCTTTCGGATAGCCTAATCGCGGGCGCGGGGATGATCTCCGAGGAGCTGGCGGGGTCGCAGCTCTTCATGGACTACGACGAGCAGGAGCAGGCCCGCGGCATCACGATCAACGCGGCGATCGCGTCCATGGTCCACGATCTCGACGGGACGCAGTACCTGATCAACCTCATCGACACGCCGGGGCACGTGGACTTCGGCGGCGACGTCACGCGCGCGATGCGCGCGATCGACGGCGTGATCATCCTCGTCGACGCGGTCGAGGGGATCATGCCGCAGACGGAGACGGTCATCCGCCAGGCGCTGAAGGAGCGCGTCCGGCCCGTCCTCTTCATCAACAAGGTGGATCGCCTGGTGAACGAGCTGAAGATCAGCCCGGAGCAGATGCAGCAGCGCTTCGTGAAGATCGTCACGGAGGTCAACCAGCGCATCCGCAAGCAGCTGCCCGACGACCTCGCGGCCAAGTGGCTCCTGAACGTCGAGGCGGGCAACGTGGCCTTCGGCTCCGCGTTCCACAAGTGGGCCGTCTCCGTGCCGTTCACCAAGAAGACCGGGATCGGGTTCAAGGACGTCTACAAGCACTGCCAGGAGGGCACGATGAAGGAGCTCGCGAAGAAGGCGTCCCTCCACCACGTCGTCCTGGAGATGGTCATCAAGCACCTCCCGAACCCGCTCGAGGCCCAGAAGACCCGCATCCCCGTGATCTGGAAGGGCGACCTCGAGTCCCCCGTGGGCAAGTCCATGCTCGCGGTCGGGGAGAGCGGCCCCGTCGCGTTCATGGTCACGAAGATCATCGTCGACCCCCAGGCGGGCGAGGTGGCCGCGGGGCGGCTGTACTCGGGCAAGATCGCCCGGGGCCAGGAGCTCTGGGTCATCGGGATGCCGAAGCCCCAGCGCGCGCAGACCGTCGCCATGATCGTCGGCCCGGACCGCATCCCGGTGGACGAGATCGACGCGGGCAACGTGGTCGCGGTCGTCGGGCTCCGGGACGCCGTGGCCGGCTCCACGGTCAGCGACGACAAGGAGATGCAGCCCTTCGAGAAGATCGTCCACTACTCCGAGCCGGTCGTCACGGTGGCCGTCGAGGCCAAGTCGACGTCCGACCTCCCGAAGCTCATCGAGGCCCTGCGCCTCCTCGCGAAGGCGGACCCCAGCATCCAGGTCGAGATCAACCAGGAGACGGGCGAGCACCTGATCAGCGGGATGGGCGAGCTCCACCTGGAGATCACGATCTACCGCGTCCAGAACGACTACAAGATCCCCGTGACCACGAGCCCGCCCATCGTCCGCCGGGAGCGTTCGAGACCTCGGCCCGCTTTAAGGCTAGGGTCGTTCCCGGGAACGGGCGAGCGTGTCCGAGCCGTCGATGCCGAGCACCCCCACTCCCGACGCCGCCTGCGCCCGAGCGCTCCTACGATGGTTCGCGACGGC
>JAJYKG010000277.1 GCA_021788795.1 Thermoplasmata archaeon
CGCCGCATCTCCCGTGCCTCGCAGCCCTCCATCGGAGCAGAAGGCACGATTGCGCCATCGCCTTCCATCTAAGTCAGCTGCGGGGTAAGCGTTCGGACCGAGTTCCCGGTAGAAGTCTTCCTCGTTTCGAAGGCGTGGGAGCCAGGTCGAGGGGTGGGTTTCGTCCCGTGGCCGTCTGCATCGGGACGCGGCGGGGGAGGCGGGTCGCCCTCGATTGGGAGGATGACCACGGTGGCGACGCCGTCGTCGTGCTGAGGCCTGCAGCAGACGTTGCAGGAGAACGGGGACGTGCCGACGGGACCCGCCGCCAACCCGATTGTGGTGACGGAGGACGTGATACCGCTCACCGTGGAATTCGAGGTCGTCGCGGGACGCGTTTCATCCGGTCGGCCTTCGCTTCCCCGGGCTCACATGCGTCCGAGGCAGGAACAAATCCGAGAGGGCGTACCCCCGGAACGCGAATGAGCTTCCGAGGTTCTTCGATTCCGTGCTTTGCGGGAAGCCCTCTCCGGAGGGGCTTCGTGAGCATCATTGGATGAAGAGGGTTCCCATCATCCACCCGGGCGTCGCCATGGCCCCTCCGGAACCGTTGGGTCCGGTCCCGCAGGGCGTCATGCACAGCCAGGTGAACGAGCCCGTTTCGTTGATGTAGAAGTACGCCACTTCGGTGAACCCGCCTTCCACGGGGATGTTGAGGCCCAGCGCGCTCACGGTGAAGGTGTGGGCCAGCTGGGAGGCGGGGATGATGGACACGTTGGACTCCCACGATCCCATGGACGCGTTGCCCGAACCGGTCGCACTCGTTCCGTTCACCAGGACGATCTTGTTGCCGACCGTCGCGGTCACGTTGGAATAGGCCCCGGCGGACCCCGGGGTGGGCGTGTCGTACGAAACAATCGTCATCACGATCAACGTGTGCGCGGGCAGGCTGATGTTCGCGGAGGAGCCGAGCCCCTCGGACGTCACGACCTCGAACATCGGCTGCATGGCCCCTCCCAGCATATTGTTCATCGTTTCGATCAAGGTGATTCGGTAGGGCCCGGAAGCGCCGCCGCCGGAGGCGGGAGCTGCCCCCAGGAAGCCAAGGCCGTACCCCCCAAGTCCCGCGAGGACGATGACCGCGACCACAGCAACGCACAGCGTCGCACGCCTTCGCTCCGTCTCCGCTTGGGGCGCACCTTTTAGCGCCTTCGGGGACGCTCTCGTCACTTCCGCTTCCACGGGCGCGTGCCCTGCAGGGGTCGAAGGCGATGGTCCCGACGCTTGGTTGCCGGGTTCACCAGCGGGACCGCGGTAGATTAGATACGTCACGAGGGCCGCGAGGAGGACGACGAACATGACCGCGAGGACGACGGTGTCGAGCGACAGGGTAAAGATCGCCGCGGCCGCGACCCAGACGCCCCGTTGCGGGGACTCGGTCCGTTCACTGGGCGTTTCCATCGCTTTGCGTCCCAACAGAAACGGAACCGGGAAAGGTAAGAATGGACCGTATGTTCTCTGGGGGCCAATATGTACGGCCATGGCGGGATGAGCATCGACGGCCGTCGGCGCGCCGCGAACGCGGTACCTACGCGGTGCCTCGCGGGCGGCGCGAGAGCAGCCCGTAGAGCGCCAAGGCCTCGACGGTCAGCACGGACTCGAACGCGATCCCGATCCCGATGAGGGCCTGCTGGCTCACCGCATCGAGGGTCCAGATGAGGACGGCGCCCACGATCTGGACCACGACCACCGCCACGAGGACCGCCGCGACGATGTCGGACGACCGTTTATCCACGCCGCCGCACCTCCCGATCGTCCACCCCTTCGAAGGCCCTCACCCGGCGCGACTCCTTCCCGCTCATCAGGTCGAACCGGTGGAGCATGCCGAGAAACAGGGTCAGCAGGAAGCCGAAGGCGAGGAGGGAGCCGACGGCCATAACCGCGGCGGTCAGCGCCGCGGCCAGCGTCTCGCTCGCGCGGAGGGCGAGGAAGCCCTGGACCGTCGTGCCGAAGAAGAGGACGACGAGGGAGAAGACGACGAACGCAATGGCGGACAGGAGCCGCCGCGCGCGGTCGTACCGCGCCGCCAGGTCGGCCGCGCTCATCCCCGGAGCCCCCTCCGGGCCGCGCGGGCCCCGGGGTGGGCTCTCAGGTACCGCCGGTCCGCGGCGTATACAATGGCGAGGATGGCCGCCGCGATCGCGCCGAGGTACGCGACCGCCTCGGCCGTCGGGATCTCCACGCCGGGCGTGAGGTAGCCCCAGGCGGTCAGGAAGATGAACCAGGCCAGGCCGACGAGCCCGACGGTTGTGATTGCGGGGCGGCTCCTCGGGTGGGAGGCCTTGTACCGGTCGATGAACGGGAGCGCGACGAGGTAGACGCCCGCGAGGACGACGAGGGTGATGCCCAGCGCCGGCGTGACGCCCTCGATGTCGAGGAGTTTGAAGACCGCGAGGAAGTACCACTCCGGCCGGATGACGCCCGTGGCCGCAGAGGAGCCGACCGCGGGCGGGAGGGATGTGGGGAACAGGAAGGCGCCGAGGAACACGAGGGCGATCATCCCGAAGCCCAACTCGGAAACGAACCGGACGAGGGTCGGGTAGGGGTCGAGGAAGTCCCTCTCGTCCTCCGGGGCGAAGCGCTCTGCGGCGTGCGGGTCGTCCGGGCTCTGCCTGCGGCGGCCGAAGGGCGCGCTCGAGAGGCTGTACCGCCGCTTCTCCTTCGGGTCCGAGGTCGGCGGCGGGGCCACGCCGTGCTTCTCGAACAGGTAGAAGTGCACGCCGACGAAGGCGACGAGGAGGCCGCCTAGGTAGAACACGTGGAAGGCGAAGAACCGCGTGAGTTCGTTCTCCGGCGTCCCGTTCCCCGTCATGATCTGCACGAGCCACGGACCGACGATGGGCACGGACCCGACGACCCCCGTCCCGACGTCCGTCGCGTCCACGGAGAGCTGGGAGTACGGAAGCAGGTAGCCCGTGAAGCCGTAGCCCAGGGTGATCGCGAGGAGGAAGACGCCTGCGATCCACGT
>JAJYKG010000278.1 GCA_021788795.1 Thermoplasmata archaeon
TCTCGCCTGGGGAGCGTGACCCTCCACGAGCCGACCCTCGAGCAGGCGTTCATCAACCTCGTCCAGGGCAAGGAGGACGGACGGGCGTGAGCGGCCTCGTGCGCCTCGTCCAGCGGGACCTCCGGGTCATGAACCGCAGCCTCCTCGTGATCCAACTCGTCCTCCCGCTCTTCCTCCTCTTCGTGGCCAGCTTCCCCCTCACGGCGCTCATCGAGCCCTTCCGGCTCGGCGGCGAGGCGGTCACGTACCAGCGCTTCCTGGCCTCCGGCCTCATCGCCCAGACCACGATGACCGGGGCGCTGATTGGCGGCACGCTCCTCTTCACGGACCGGCGGCACGGGATGTTCGAGCAGATCCTCGTGGGGCCCTACCGCCGGGGCGAGTACGCCGCGAGCAAGGTCGTCTCCTCCGTCTTCGTCGGCCTGGGCGGGGCCGCGATCGTCGCGGTCTTCGGCCTGCCCTTCACGTTCGGTGTCGCCCTTGCGGCCGGGGGCCTCGTCCTCGCCCTCGCCGCGGTCCTCGCGATTGCGTTCCTCTTCGCCGGGGTGTCCGTGATCCTGGCGAGCCGCTTCCGGTCCCTCGAGGCGTTCGAAGGCACGTTCAACCTCCTGTTCATCCTGCTCACCTTCGTGAGCTCCGCGCTGTACCCGCTCGACGCGGTGCCGCCCCTCCTCCGGGGGATCATGCTGCTGAATCCCCTGACCTACGCCGTGGACCTTGTCCGCTTCGGGGTCCTGGGCCTGGGCACCGCGACCCTCGTCTGGGAGGCCGTCGCCCTCGGCGCGGAGAGCGTCCTGGTCTTCCTCGCGGCGATCCGCGCGTTCGGGCGAATCCGCGTCGGGGAGTCCTGAGGGGCAACGCTCGGCCGGCCGGGGGACGTCGCAGCGCCCCGCGGCAAGCGCATCTTCAAGTAGCCCGGCCTGTCTCCCCGGCGCGATGGCGCACAAGGAAGTCCGAAAGACGCGCGCCGCTCGCCGACGCGCCCGCCGCCGCCGTGGTGCAGGGCCGTCCCACCGAGTTCGGCATCGCCGCCGGTAGGCCTGCGGCCCCCTCCCGCTGGCTCACGCTTTTTCGTGCTTCGTCTCCTCGTCGAGGACCGCGCCCTCCGCCCCTTCCTCGATCCCCTCGAGGAACGGATGCTCCTCGTCCCAGGAGTCGCTGTCGATCGCGGAGCTCCGGACGGCGAGGCCGAAGGCGAGCTCGCGCTCGATGGGGAGCAGGTCGGGCGCCACGGTGCGCAGCTTGTCGCCGCTCACGGTCACGTGCCCCTGGACGACCGGACGGCTCCCCTCCCTGATGGAGATGTTCCCGAAGTCCATCGTGGCGACCTCGTACGTGTGCCCGCGGAACATGAACGTCGTGCGCTCGAGCTCCGGGCGGAAGTGGATGGACACGGCGACCCCGGGCCGCTCGATCTCGAGCAGCTCCCGCTCGTCGTCGTACCGAACCCTCCCCGGGCCCTCCGCCCCCGGACCGCCGACGGTGTACCACCCGTCCGTCCCGCGCGTGACCTCGAAGATGCCCTCCTTCGTGCGGACCTTTCCGCCGTGCTCGAGCAGACCGACCTTCGCGATGACGGCCACGCCCCCACCAAGCCTCCCTCGGGTATAGCCCTTCCGACTTCCCGCATCCTGCGAACGGTACATGGACAATCTACTTAGAAGGGGCGACCGAGTGACGCACGGGATGCGTATGGAGTTCGCCCTCGACCGCCCGCACGACGAGATCCGGAGGAAGGTGCGCAGGTTCGTGGAGGAGCATGTCGCCGCCCAGGCCGCGGCGTGGGACCGCGACAAGGCCTTCCCCCGCGAGGCGTGGAAGGCGCTCGCGAAGGAAGGTCTCGCCGGGCTGCCCTTCCCCGCCAAGTACGGCGGGGCGGGTCGCGACATCCTGAGCTACGCCCTCGCGGTCGAGGAGATCTCCCGGGCGTCCGCCGGCCTGGGCGTCACCCTCGCGGTCCACGTCTCCCTGGCGAGCCAGCCGATCTTCTGGTATGGGAACGAGGACCAGAAGCGACGCTTCCTGATGCCGCTCGCGCAGGGCAGGGAGCTCGGCTCCTTCTGCCTCACGGAGCCGGGCGCGGGCAGCGACGTCGCGGCGATGGAGTCCAAGGCCGTGCGGAAGGGCGACGGCTACGTCCTCACGGGTCGCAAGTACTTCATCATGAACGCGCCCGTCGCCGGCACGCTCGTGGCCTTCGCGATGACGGACAAGTCCCTCGCGCACCGCGGCATGTCCGCCTTCCTCGTGCCGCGGAAGTCGCCCGGCGTCCGCATCGGGAAGATATTCGACAAGATGGGCATCCGCGCCTCCGTGACCTCGGAGGTCGTGTTCGACGAGGTCCGCGTCCCCAAGGAGAACCTCCTGGGCCGCGAGGGGGACGGCTTCAGGATCGCCATGGACACGCTGGACTGCGGGCGGATCAGCATCGCGGCGCAGGCCGTGGGCATCGCGCAGGCCTCCCTGGACGCGGCGGTGCAGTACGCGCGCCAGCGCGTGCAGTTCGGCAAGCCCATCGCGGACCTCCAGGCGATCCGGTGGATGATCGCGGACATGGCCACCGACATCGAGGCCGCGCGCCTCCTGACGTACCGGGCCGCGACCCTGACGGACCACGGGCGGAAGCACACGAAGGAGGCGAGCATGGCGAAGCTCTTCGCCGCGTCCACGGCGGTCGAGGCCACGCGCGAGGCCCTGCAGATCCACGGCGGTTACGGCTACATGACGGACCTTCCGCTCGAACGCTACTACCGCGACGCGAAGATCACGGAGATCTACGAGGGCACCTCGGAGATCCAGAGGCTCGTGATCTCCAACGAGCTCCTGTGAGGTGACCTCATGCCCCTGATGACGAAGGACCGCTACGTGAAGAGCATCCGGGACCTCGGGGCCGACGTCTACATGCTCGGGCAGAAGGTCCCCGACGTGACAAAGAACGGCTTCACCCGTCTGGCCCTGGAGGGGATCGGCGGGATTTACGAGCTTTCCCGGGACCCGCGGTA
>JAJYKG010000023.1 GCA_021788795.1 Thermoplasmata archaeon
CGATCTACACCTTGGCCTCCATCCTCCAGTACCCGTCCGCAGTCGCGGCCTACGACGAGTCCCTCCGGATCGATCCCGATTGCGTCCCCGTGCTCCTGTCGAAGGCGGGCGCGCTCGCCGCGATGAAGGCGAGCGACCAGGCGCTCGCCGCGTACCGCCGCGTCCTCGCCCTCGACCCGGCGAACGACGTGGCCCTCCGGGAATCCGCGAAGCTCCTCGTGTCCCAGGCGCGGTGGCGCGAGGGTTTCGGGGCCGTGGAGGCGCTCCTGCGCCGCCGTCCGAACGACGTGGCCACGCTTCAGCTCAAGGGCGACGTGCTCACGAACCTGGGCCGGCGGCCCGAGGCCCTGGCCGCGTTCGAGGCGGCCGCGGCCCTCGACCCCGCAGACATGAACCTCAAGCAGAAGATGGAGGAGGTCCGCGTCGACGTGCCTTCTCTGCTGAGCCGCGCCCTGATCGCCTCGGCGAGCGGCAACTACCCGCAGGCGCTCAACCTCTTCGACGACATCCTCGAGGTCGAGCCCGGCAACGTGAACGCGCTCATCGGGAAGGCGGTGGCCTACCGCCGCAGCGGCAAGCCGAGCGAGGCGCTCAACTGCCTCGACCTCGTCCTGAACTACCAGCCCCACAACGCGTCGGCTCTCCTGAACCGAGGAACGCTGCTCATCGAGCGCGGCGACCTCCCCGGGGCCCTCGAGGCCTACGACAAGCTCGTGAAGGTCAGCCCCCACGACGAGGAGGCCTGGGTCGCCCAGGGCGACGTCTTCGTCAAGATGGGACGGGACGAGGAGGCCCTGCGCGCCTACGGCGAGGCCCTCAAGCTCAGCCCGGGCGACGAGGAGATCCAGCACAGGCTCCAGGACCTCGAGACCGCGCGGTCCGTCGGCGCGGGGGTCCTCCAGGAGCTCTACCGCGTCAAGGGCGTCGGCCCGGCGAGGGCCAAGGCCCTCGTGGACGCCGGCTTCCGCACCGCGGAGGATTTCGAGAAGGCGACGGTCGAGCAGCTCGTCGCGGTCAAGGGCATCACGCACAAGATCGCGGAGGACCTGGTGAAGCACTTCCGGTCCGCGTTCGCCGCGAGAGCGCGATGAGGCTCAGACCCGCCCGCGGTACTGGACCTGGTAGTAATCCCGGAACTCGCCGGACTTCACCGGCTTCCACCACCACTCGTTCCTCCGGTACCAGTCCACGGTCTCCCGGAGCCCCTCCTCGAAGGTGCGCGCGGGCCGCCACCCCAGCCGCGTCCGGATCTTGGACCAGTCCACCGCATGCCGCGACACGTGGCCCGGGCGGTCCTCGACGGACCGCAGGATGGACGCCGGCTTCCCGAGGATCCGGAGGATCGTCTCGCCGACCGTGCGGACGTCCCGCTCCTGGTCGGCTCCCACGTTGAAGACCTCGCCCTCCACGCCCCCGGCGGCGAGGAGGACGTCCAGGGCCGCGCAGTGGTCGTCCACGTGGATCCAGTCGCGCGTGTTGCCGCCGGCGCCGTACACCGGCAGGGGCTGGCCCTCGATCGCGTTCGTGGCGAACAGCGGGATGAGCTTCTCCGGATGCTGGTACGGCCCGTAGTTGTTCGTGCAGCGGGAGATGACGACGGGCAGGCCGTACGTGGCGTGGTAGGACCAGGCGAGGCGGTCCGCGCCCGCCTTGCTCGCGGCGTACGGCGACTTGGGCATGAGGGGCGCGCTCTCCGTACAGGGTGTGTCCCCCGCCTCCCCGTAGACCTCGTCCGTGGAGATGTGCAGGAGCCGCGGGACGTCGGCCTTGCGGCACGCCTCGAGCACGGAATACGTGCCCACGACGTCCGTGACGACGAACGAACCGGCGTCGAGGATCGAGCGGTCCACGTGGGTCTCCGCGGCGAAGTGGACGACCGCGTCCGCACCGCGGACGGCGTCCTCCATGAGCTTCCGGTCGCAGACGTCCCCCTTCACGAACGTGAGCCTCGGGTCGTCCTTGTGGTCCTTCAGGTTGTTCGGGTTGCCCGCGTAGGTGAGCTTGTCCACGACGACGACATCGTCCCCCTGGGCGGCGAGGCGGCGGCGGACGAAGGCGCTGCCGATGAAGCCCATGCCGCCCGTGACGACGAGGCGCGCCATGGCCGCTCACTTGAGCTGGAGGTCCCAGCTGTACGGGATGTCCTTGGAGTTGGACGGCACGCGGAACTCGTCGGGCTCCTTGTAGTCGTAGAGCTGCGTGGGGAAGTTGACGATGTACACGGGCCCCGTGCCGATGGCCTTGAAGCCATGCAGCACGTAGGGCGGGATCTTGATGAGCGACGGGTTCTGCTCGCCCACGAAGAACTCGTTGATCTTGCCCTTCGTCGGCGAGCCTTCGCGGCCGTCGTAGCACACGACCTTCGCGGTGCCGTGCACGACGACGAAGTGGTCGGACTGCTTCTTGTGGTAGTGCCACCCCTTCACGACGCCGGGATAGCCGATCGTGATGTAGGACTGTGCGAAGCGCTCGAACTCCGGCCAGTCGGTCCGCATCATCTCCATGAGCCAGCCGCGCTCGTCGTGGTGCTGGGTCAGGGGCCGCACCTGCACGCCCTGGATGAGGTCCATGGGATCCCCGGGCTGAAAGGGGCCTCGGTACATAGGCCTTCCCCCGCGGCGGCGAAGGGTTTTTGGCGGCCCGCCCGCTCCGGGGAGCCGTGGCTCGCGTCCTCATCGTCGGCGGCGCGGGCCTCCTCGGGCAGTACGCCTGCGAGGAGGCCCACCGGCGAGCCCTCGAGGTCGTGGCGACGGCCCGCGGCGGGACCCCGTCGCGGCCGGGCGTCTCCTGGCGGGAGCTCGACCTCCGGGACCGGGACGCGGTCCGCGGCGTGGTCCGCGAGGCCGCGCCCGACGTCGTCGTGAACGCCGCCGCCCTCACGGACGTCGACGGCTGCGAGGACCATCCGGACGAGGCCCGGGCCGTGAACGCCCTCGCCCCGGAGGCCCTCGCCCGAGCATGCCGGGAGACGGGGGCGCGCCTCGTCCACGTGTCCACCGACTACGTGTTCGACGGGACCGGGCCCGCGGACGAGACGACGGAGCCGAACCCGCTCGGGGCCTATGGGCGCGCGAAGCTCGAGGGGGAGCGCCTCGTCCTCGCCGCGGACCCGTCCGCCCTCGTCCTCCGCATGTCCGGCGTCTTCGGCTGGAACCGGGTGTCGGCCAAGACGAATGCGGTGACGTGGATTCTCAAGATGGTCGAGGCGGGCCAGGAGGTGCGGCTCTTCCGCGACCAGCGCATCACGCCGACGTATGCCAAGACGGGCGCCCAGGCGGCGTTCGACCTCGCGGACCTCCGGGCGCGCGGGGTCTTCCACGTGGCCTCCCGGGACTGCGTGTCGCGGCTCGAGATGGGCGAGGCCGTGGTCGAGGCGTTCGGCATCCCGGGCGCGAGGCTCGTCCCCGTGGTCATGGGGAGCGTCGCCTTGAAGTCCAGGCGTCCCCCGGCCGCCTGCCTCGTCGTGAAGAAGGTCGAGGAAACGTTGAAGAGGCCCATGCCCGGATTCCGGGCGTGCCTGGAAGACATGAGGCAGACACGATGAAGGGCCTGATTCTCGCCGGCGGCGCGGGCACGCGGCTGCGGCCCCTGACCCACACGGGCCCCAAGCAACTCATCCCCATCGCGAACAAGCCGAACATCCTCTACTGCCTCGAGGACATGCGGGACGCGGGCATCACGGACATCGGCGTGATCTTGGGCGACAACCAGCCCGAGAAGGTCCGCGAACTCCTCAAGGACGGGGAGCCGTACGGCGTCCGCATCACGTACGTCGTCCAGGGTGCCCCCAAAGGGATCGCCCACGCGATCGGGTGCGCGGAGGATTTCCTGAAGGGTGGGCCGTTCTGCGTGTACCTCGGGGACAATCTCCTGAAAGGTGGCATCGCGCAGATGGTCCGGCAGTTCGAGGCGAGCGGCGCGGAAGCCGGGATCGCCCTTTGCCATGTCACCGAGCCGCAGCGGTTCGGGGTCGCCGAACTCGATTCGAAGGGCGACGTCGTCAAGCTCGTGGAGAAGCCCAAGGAGCCCAAGAGCGATCTGGCCCTAGTCGGGATCTACTTCCTTCGGGACAGCATCTTCCCGATCATTCACAACCTCAAGCCGAGTTGGCGCAACGAGCTCGAGATTACGGACGCCCTCGAGAACCTCCGCGCCGAGGGGGCGAGGATTGCGGCCCACATCGTCACGGGCTGGTGGAAGGACACCGGGAAGCCGGAAGACATCCTGGACGCGAACCGTCTCGTCCTCGACGAGCTTCAGCCCAGGATTGAGGGGACGGTCGAGGAAGGCGCGGAGATCAAGGGACGCGTGGAGATCGGCCGGGGGACCGTCGTCCACAAGGGCGCAGTGATCCATGGGCCCGTGATCATTGGCCGCGAATGTCAGATCGGAGCCGGGACGTACATTGGCCCGTACACGGCGATCGGGGACCGCAGCGTCATCGAGGTGGGGGACGTGGAGAACTCCATCCTCCTTGCGGACGTGCACCTTGCGACCCATCACAAGATCGTCAGCAGCCTCATCGGGAGTCACAGTCACATCTCTGAGGATGAGGACGCCCGCCCGAAGGGGATGCGAGTCGTCCTGGGCGAGCACAGCCACGTGCGGCTGTGACGGGAACAAGCCCCCTCGGCCCCCGAGTGTCTACTCGACCGCCTGTTCCCCCTTCGAGGGATTTGAATCGTCGCCTGCGAGGGACCGCGCCGCACTTGCAGCGTTCCCTCACTGCTTCCTGAGGACGAAAACGAGTTCTCTCTTGATTTCTCCCGCGAACTTCCCGTACGGCAAGCGAATCCCGATGTAATGCTCGAGGTGCCACCATGGAAATCCGCCGGTGCCCCCGCGGAGCCTGCGCGACACCTCCACAAAGGTCGCCCCCTCATCGTCGAGGCACCCTTTCCCAGAGCGGCTCGTGAGCCGCTCGATGCTCCATTCATCGAAGTATCGGACATGGTACGGATCGGTGTTGAAGCCCTTGGGGACCCGGACTTCTATCGTCCCACCGCTTTTGAGGACGCGTCCAATTTCACGCCAGACCGACGCGAAGTCGACCACGTGCTCCAGCACATGGGAGGCGAGAATGTGATCGAAGAATCCGTCGGCGAAGGGCCAGGGCACCTCGCACAGATCATGGACGATATCGACGCCAGGAAAGGCGTTCCTATCCATGTTGGTCCAACCGGGCCGGATGTCCTTGCCGCAACCAAGGTTTAGTAGGCGGTAGGGCTCGCCCAAGGTCGTCGTCCCTCCTAGACTCCCATCACTGAGAACGTCATTGCCGCAGAGCGAGCCGCGGTGCCCACGATTGCTGACAACGGCACGGCTCCCGACTCCGAGGCAGTCTCCGCCATCCCGAGTACTTGGACGACGGATCTGAGAAACACGCGGACTCCGCCCATCGCGTTGACACGCATCGGACATTGGCTATTTAACGGAGTTTGCAGCGCAACCGCAGCGGGCGCAGGGTCACCATGCGAGACTCTGCGGCTCGCCTTGCCGGAGATCCTGCGGGGCGCCCATGTGCCCTCCTTGTACCTCCTGCATGCTCGTAAAGCCGGTATGCGCTTGGGCCCTGCGATGCAATCGGCCTTCGGTCACATCGCCCCGCGGTGCGGTCCCAAGCCGAGGGAGTTCTCCCCAGCCGTCTGCT
The DNA here is from genome assembly GCA_021788795.1 of Thermoplasmata archaeon. Taxonomy (GTDB): domain Archaea; phylum Thermoplasmatota; class Thermoplasmata; order RBG-16-68-12; family RBG-16-68-12; genus RBG-16-68-12. The sequence continues at coordinate 5,651 of JAJYKG010000023.1, forward strand.
TTCATGGACGGCTCCGCCGCGGGACGTCGACCCGGCGCATGCAGTGCAGTGGCGAAGCCATGCCCTCCGTGAAACGCAACTGGCAGCGAGTGAGTGGGTTGTCAAGCTTGCGGAGAAGCCGGCGTCGGGTCTCTGCGAGGACCCGGAACGAAGGGGCATTCCCTACCGTTCACGGGGAGCGCTCCGGCTTCGAGCAAGCCGCCCTCCCATCCGCAGATTCACGAGCCAAGCAATCTCTCGAATAGTCTCCGAGGGTCGCATCGGCTTCCCCGCTCGTGCCGCTACCGTCGCCCGATCGAGAAACGACCAGATGAACGGCTTGGCCGCGAACTGGTCCGCATGCTGGCGGTAGTAGGAGAGCGCCGCGTGAATGTGTTTCGTGGGCGCCCCGATTCGCAAGAGGCTGAGAAACAGGTCCTCGTCCCCGAGCCGCCGTAGATGGGGGTCGAAGTAGTAGCCCAGCGAGGCAGCCACGAGGTCCAGGTAATGCTTGCTGAACAGGCTGTTGATGAAGGCCGTCACAACTCCGCTGCGGGAAGCCTTTGCCTCGGAGGCGTAGGGGCATCGAGGTCCTCCAACCTCCCCGTCATGCAGGAAGCTGTAATCGCAGGACACGAACGCGTACGCTTTGGAGTCGCCCTCGAAGACACCCACAAGGCGATGGAGAAAATCCGGATGCCAGAGGTCATCGTCCGCGACCACCGCGACATATTGACCACGGGCCTCGCGGAAGGTCGCGTCGAGGGTCCTGAACACTCCCCGGTGAGGGAGATCCAGGAACCGCACTCGCGGATCCGATGCCTGCGCCCCACGGGCGACAGCTTTGACGTCCTCCGTGCCACCGTCCGATGCGATGAGGTACTCGAAGTCCACCAAGCTCTGGGCTTCGACGCTTCTTAGAGTCTGCTGGAGAAAGGATGCCCTGCAATAGGTCGGCGTGATGACGGTGACGGACGGGCTAGGCATAGAATCCCCCACCCCGCGGGGACGCGTGGAGCAAAACGGAGTGGACGGCGGGCACCCGGTCGCCGCAGAACCGGGAGCGGCTTATTTGAACGTGTTGGCGGCGCTGCCACGGAAGGGAAGGGACGCCCACCCGCTGCCGCGTTGGACGCAGTCTCTCCTTCCCGTGCTCCTGGCGCGCAGGAGCAAGCCTTTAAGTAACCAGCACCTTTGCCAGCCGGTTTCCATGAAGGCGTTTCGCATCAGCGGCCGCTTCCGCATGGGCCATGGCTGGCAGACCTTCGCGAAGGAGGTCGCCGCGGCCGACGAGGCAGGCGCGAAGGAGCGGCTCCTGTCCGTGCTCGGCAGCCAGCACGGCGTCGCGCGCAAGTACATCCAGATCCACGAAGTCACCGAAGTCCCCGCCGCGGAGCTCCGCGACCATGCGGTCCGCTATGCGGTGGAGGGGAAGGCATGACCGGCTCCGAAGCAGACTTGCGTCGGGGGCTCGCGGTCCTCGACCAGTATCGCGAGCAGCTCGAGGCCCTCGCCCAGCAGCAGGAGATCGTCCGCGTGTCCCTCGAGGAGCACATGCGCGCCAAGGAGACCCTCCTCCGGTACAAGGAGGCGGGGAAGGGCGCAGAGGTCCTCGTCCCCGTCGGCGCCAACGCCTTCCTCGTCGCCGAGGTCAAGGACGCCGACAAGGCGTTCGTCGGCGTCGGTTCCGACGTCATCCTCTTCGACGACATCCCGAAGCAGGTCGAGCGGCTCGACGCCCGCATCAAGTCCATCACGGACGCCATGACGGCCATCGGTCAGCGGCTCGCCGAGCTCCAGCAACGCGCCGAGAGCCAGGGCGCTGCGGTCCAGAGCCTCTACGACCGCCTCCAGGGCGGCGCGGGCGAGGGCGGGCCGACGTAGATGTTCAAGTCCCTCCGCGACAAGCTGGCGAACTGGCGGAAGAAGGCGGAGGCCGAGGTCGAGTCCGAAGAGGAGGCGGCCCCCCCGGCCGCCGCGACGAAGCGTGCGCCGCCGGGTCCGTCGGCGAAGGTCATCGGCGACTCGGGCCGCAAGCTCAAGGAGCAGAAGCTCGAGGAGATCCTCTACGACCTCGAGATCGCCCTCCTAGAGTCGGACGTCGCCTTCCCGGTCGCGAAGGAGATCGTCGACACCCTGGCGGAGGACCTCCAGGGCAAGCGCGTCTCCCGCGAGGTCTCCGTCGAGCAGGGCGTCGAGGCAGCCCTCCGCGACGCGATCACGAAGGCCATGACCGTCCCCACGATCGACCTCTTCGAGATCATCAAGGGCCACCCCAAGCCCGTCATCATCATGTTCGTCGGCGTGAACGGGACGGGCAAGACGACCACGATCGCGAAGCTGGCGTACCATATCCAGAAGCGCGGGTACACGGCCGTCGTGGCCGCGGCGGACACGTTTCGCGCGGGCGCGATCGAGCAGCTTGAGAAGCACGCCGAGGCCATCGGCTTCAAGCTCATCAAGCACGAGGCGGGCTCCGACCCCGCCGCGGTCGCCTACGACGCCGTCGAGCACGCGCGGGCGAGGAAGCGGGACGTGGTCCTGATCGACACCGCGGGCCGCATGCAGACGAACACGAACCTCATGGACCAGATGAAGAAGATCAAGCGCGTCGCGGAACCCGACCTGGTCTTCTACATCGGGGACGCGCTCGCCGGGAACGACGCGATCGAGCAGGCGAAGCAGTTCAACGAGGCCGTCGGGCTGGACGGCATCGTCCTCACGAAGATCGACGCCGACGCGAAGGGCGGGGCCGCCCTCTCCATCGCCCACACGATCGGCAAGCCCGTCGTCTTCGTCAGCGTGGGCCAGGGCTACGGCGACATCCGCCGCTTCAACGTGAGTTGGATGGTCGACCGCCTGCTGTCCGCCGAGGAGAAGGAGGCGTAGGGTGGCCGATCCAGGCCCGTTCGAGAAGAACCAGATCGTGGAGTTCCCCCTCCTGCAGCTGGCCCTCGCCGCGGTCAAGGCCCACGCGGACCCGCTGACGGTCCGGTCCCTGGGGTACGCCGGCGGCGACGAGGAGGACGTCGCCCTCGCGGAGGTCCGCGACAGCCCCAGCGCGTTCCACGTCCGCGTCCTCACGGACAAGCCCGAGTACCTGGACTGGCTCGATGGCGCGCTCCTCCGCGCGGGGATGGTCGAACCTGTCGGCCTGACGGCCGTGGCCCGCCGCCTGGCCGAGTACGAGGACCTCGTCCTCGGGGTCGACACGAACCTCCTCTACGCCTCCGTGCTCGGCGAGCACCTCCTGGAGGAGTTCCACCGGATCCACGCACGGCCGTACAAGGAGACGGTGAACTGGATCCTCGTCGTCATCCCGGGCGTCGTGATGAAGGAGCTCGAGAACGCGGCGAACCAGAAGAAGGGGGGCCACCTGACCCACGCGGGCCGCATGGGCTACCGCGCGCTCCAGGAGATCACCGCCCTGAAGCGCACGGAGGCCTTCCAGGGGATGAGCGTCCTCGTGGTCGGGCAGACGAATCCCGAGCAGCTCCGCCTCTCGCCCGACGGGCTGACGATTCTGAACGCGGACTCCATGATCCGCGACCAGTTCAAGGCCTTCCTGCGCGGCATCGAGTTCCGCAAGGGGATCTTCTTCCTGACGATGGACAAGACGAACGCTTCCATGGCCGCCGCGGAAGGGCTGAGCACGCTGCGCATCCAGCACCCCCACCGCCTGCGGAAAGGCGACGAGCTCACGATCCCGAAGGAGGAGGCGGTCCTCCTGGCGCGCGTCGTCTACGAGCTCGCGGTCGAGTTCGGCAAGGTCCGCGTCGCCTGGAACGAGGGCACGGCCCACCACATCGACCTGGAGGGCGAGTGGACATGGAAGTCCATGGAGCACTGGGAGGACTTCCAGCTCCTCTGCTCCGACGTGGACCGGGGCTTCCCGAAGGCCCTGAGCCGCTACGTCGGCGGGCGGTTCGACGCGCGGCGCGTCCTCACGGAGTGGGAGAAGCTCCGCGAGGCCCTCGCGGAGTGATCAGGCCGCCCCGCGGACCCAGCCGAAGCGCTTGCGGAAGAGCCAGAAGAAGTTGAGGAAGGCGTCCTTGAAGCTCCGGATCTTCTTCTCCCCGGAACGCACCCGGTAGTCGATGGGGACCTCCAGGTACCGGAAGCCGTGCCGGATCACCTCAGCCTTGAGTTCCTCGGAGAAGGGCATGCCGTCGTGGACCACGTGCAGCGGCGCGAGGACGTCCCTCCGGAAGGCCCACATCCCCGACTGGGAGTCGTGCATGGGGTAGCGATAGAGGAAGCGGAACGCCACGTTGAGCATCGTGTTCCCGATCCGGTGCATCCCCGTCATCGCCCCGGGGGAGAGCCGCGTCATGCGGTCGCCCGAAACGAAGTCCGCAGCGCCGGCCTCCACCGGCCGGAGGAGGTCCGGGAAGCGGTCCGCCGGGTAGGTGAGGTCCGCGTCCAGCGTCAGGACGTAGGTCCCGCGGGCCGCCGCGAATCCGGTCTTGTACGCGCGGCCATAGCCGCGCTGCGGCTCCGCGACCACCCGCGCTCCCTTCGACGCCGCGATCTCGTTCGTGCGGTCCCGCGAGTCCGTGTCCACCGTGACGATCTCCAGGTCGCGGCCCGCGAGGGCGGCCCGGACCTCGTCGATCACCGCGCCGATGGAGGCCTCCTCGTTCATCGTCGGGATGACCACGGAGACCTCGGCCACAGGGCGCGATTCTGGGCTCTCGCTATAATGCTTTGCGCCCCGGCTCCCGGAGCTGCGGGGTCCCGAACACCTTCGCGGCGGCGTAGCCGAGGAGCGCGGTCCCCAGGCGGATGAGGCTCCAGAAGGTGGCCCGCTGGTGGAGCATCTCGATCGGGCGGTAGGCGCCCCACAGGCTGCCGTGCTTCAGGGTGAGCTGCTTCCGCCCCACGCCGTTCCAGAAGGCCTGGCGGAGGAAGTCGAAGTAGGAGTCCCGCGTGCGGTGGTAGATGATCGCGTTCGTCCGGAAGACGATCCGGTGGCCCGCGAGGACCGCGCGGAGGTTCAGGTCGATGTCCTCCGCGGTCACGAGCCACTCGTCGAAACCGCCGACCTCCTGGAGGACCGCCCGCCGGTAGGCGAGGTTGGACGAGGGGTAGGTCACGTCGACGCCGCGGACGAAGAGCTCGACGCGCTCCAGGTCCTCGAACGGCCGGTACCCGATCTGGATGGAACGCCCCGCGACGACGTCCTCCGTCGCGAGGGCCTCCCGCAGCTCCTTGACCCAGAACGGGCTCGCGATCCCGTCGCCGTCGATGAAGGCCACGGCGTCGCCGCGGGCCTTCGCGATCCCGAAGTTGCGCCCCGCGCCCCGCGTCCCGCCGTGGATGTAGAGGTGGATGAAGTCGTACTGGCGCTCGTAGCGCTGCACGATCTCCCGCGTCGGGTCCTCGCTTCCCGCGTCCACGACGAGGATCTCGATCGGTGGTTCCTGGACCACGAGGCTGTCCAGGAGGGCGGCGATGTTCCGCGCCTCGTTGCGGACCGTCGTCACGATGGAGAGGAGCAACGCCGGCGCGAACGGGCCGCACGGTTATCACGGTTTCGGGCGGGGGACGGCGGGTTAATATCGGCCTCGGCGCATCCTCGCGCCGGCTCCCATGGCCCGCATCGTGACGATCATCGGCACGCGCCCCGAGATCATCAAGATGGCCCCGGTGGTCAAGGCCCTCGACGGGCTCGGGGGCCACGAGCACGTCCTCGTCCACTCGGGCCAGCACTACGACCTGCGGATGGACCGGGTCTTCTTCCAGGATATGGAGCTCCGGGAGCCGGACCGCCAGTTCGAGCTCCAGGACCAGCCGCCCCACCTCCAGGTCGCCACGACGATGCGGCAGATCGCCGACGTCACCGCGGACGCAGACCTGGTCCTCGTCCACGGGGACACGAACACCACTGTGGCAGGCGCGCTCCTCGCGAGCAAGCAGGGCCGCCGCCTCGGCCACGTGGAGGCGGGCATCCGCTCGTTCGACAAGACGATGCCCGAGGAGGTCAACCGGATCATCGCGGACCAGCTGTCCCAGATGCTCTTCGCCCCGACGCCCGTCGCCCGGGAGAACCTCCGCCGCGAGAACGTTACGGAGGGCGTGCACGTTGTCGGCAACAGCGTCGTCGACGCCCTCACGCAGAACATCGCGGTGGCTGAGAAGCGCTCCCGCGTGCTGGACACCCTCGGCCTCAAGCCACGCGGCTACCTCCTCCTCACGTTCCACCGCGCGGAGAACGTCGACGGGAAGGCGAAGCTGGCGCAGGGCCTGGACGCGTTCGAGGGTGCGATCGAGGAGAGCGGCCTCCCGATCCTCTTCCCCATCCACCCGAGGACCGCGCGGCGCCTCCGGGAGTTCGGGCTGGAGACGCGCGCCGCGGCCCTCGCGGACCTCCGACGCATCGAGCCGACGGGATACCTCGACATGCTCGTCCTGGAGAAGAACGCGGCCCTCGTGCTCACGGACTCCGGCGGACTCCAGGAGGAGAGCTGCTTCTTCCAGGTGCCCTGCGTCACGCTGCGGGAGAACACGGAGCGGCCGGAGACGCTGGAAATCGGGTCCAACGTCCTCGCGGGCACGGAGCCGGGGCGCGTGCGGAGCGCGGTCCGCCGCCAGCTCGGGGCGGAGCGAGGGTGGGCCAATCCCTACGGGGACGGGACCACCTCCCGGCGGATCGCGGAGCTCGTCGCGGCGCAGCTGGGATGACGGGATGGCTCCGCGCGTCGTCTTCCTGCGTTCGAAGAGCCCCGCGGGCATCGAACCCCGCATCGCCAAGGAGGCGGCGACCCTGGTGCGCGCCGGGTACGAGGTCCACGTGGTCCTGTGGGACCGGACGCGCTCGTTCCCCGCGGAGGAGACGCGGGACGGGATCCGGATTCACCGCTACCAGCGGCGTGCGCCCGAGGGGCAGATCGGCCTGGCGCGGCGGCTGCCCGGCTGGTGGCTGTTCGCCGCGCGGAGGGCCGCGGCCCTCCGGCCCGACGTCATCCACGCGGTCGACTTCGACACCGCCTGGCCGGCGCGGGTCGGGGCGCGGCTTACCCACGCGGCGCTCGTCTACGACATCTTCGACTTCTACTCCGAGATGATCCTCCTCGACCTACCGGGGTTCCTGCGGCGCTTCCTCGCCCGGGCGGAGCGGCGGATGGTGCGCCGCGCGGACCTCGTCATCCTCCCGGACCTCCGGAGACAGGTCCAGCTCGGCGACACGCGCCCCAAGCGGATCGTGGAGATTCTGAACGTGCCCGAGGACCAGCGCGTGCCCGCGGAGGTCGCAAAGGACTTCACCGTGTTCTACGGCGGCATGATCTCCAAGGACCGCGGCCTCCTCGACCTCATGGTCGCGTGCGAGGCCACCGGGGCGAAGTTCATCGTCGCGGGTCACGGCCCGGACGAGGCGGAGCTGCTGCCGCACCTGGAGAGCTCCCCCGCGTGCCTGTATCTGGGGACTGTCCCCTACGAGGAGGTCCTGCGCCAGACCGCTTCCTGCCACGCGATCGCCGCCCTCTACGACCCGTCGGTCCCGAACAACCGCCTCGCGGCGCCCAACAAGGTGTACGAGGCGATGATGCTCGCGAAGCCCCTCATCGTCTCGGACGGCATCGCGGTCGCGGACCTCGTGCGCTCCCTCGGCTGCGGCACGATCGTCCCCTACGGCGACCGGGCCGCGATCCAGCGCGCGCTCGAGGCGCTCATGCTCTCCCCCGCGGACTGCGAGGGGATGGGGGCCCGCGGCCGCGCGGCGTTCGAGCGCGGGTACAACTGGAAGACGATGGAGGCGCGCCTCCTCGACGCCTACGCGTCCCTTCCGGCTCAGAAGCGATAGCGGTCGCGGCCGTGGCGGAGACGGTCCCACCGACCCCGCGTGTACCCGATGAGGCGGCCCATGTCCCAGGCCAGGACGACGAGACCGCCGTAGGGAACGAGGGACCACATCCGCGCGGCGAGGACCTTCCGGGCCCTCCAGCCGAGGTACCCGGCGGCCGCGACGAGGAGCAGGACCCAGAGGGGCCACCAGGCGAAGCCCAGGAGCAGGAGGGCGAGGCCGCCGAGGTACGCGACGTAGTAGGAGGCGTACCGGGCCCCCGTCGTCAGGAAGATCGCCGCCTGGCCGTCGCCCTCCGCGTAGCGCTCGTACTGGCGGTAGACCACGCGCACGGACGCGGCCGGCCGCCACCGGACGACGGCGTCCGCGACGAAGGTCTTCCGGGGTCGGAGGCGCTCCATCGCGAGGTCGAAGATCGTGTCCTCGTTGCCGGAGTAGGCCTCCGGGTAGCGGCCCGCACGCGCCCAGAGGTCCCGCGTGAACGCCACGGAACGGCTGCTCGGGAGGAACGTCGACGGATCGATCTGGTCGAGGGAATACTGGGTGAGGAGGCCGATGGCGCGTTCCCGCGGGGAGTCCGTGCGCAGCGCGTACCATCCGGAGACGAGGTCCGCGGTGCCCGCCTCGAGCGGGGCGATGATCCGCTCGAACCAGGCCGGGTCCAGGACGGACGCGTCCGTCATCGCGAGCAGGTCCGCCTCGGACGCCTCGATCGCGGCGTTGCGCCCCTTGGACCGGTTGCCCGGGACGCTGATCCACCGGAACGGCAGCGACGTGCGCGAGGCGAAGGCGGCGAGCGCCTCCGGCGTCCCGTCCGTCGAGCCGCCGTCCGTGACGACGACGACGTCGGGCTTGCGGGTCTGCGCCTCCAGGGACCCGAGGAACTCCTGGATCCGCGTGGCCTCGTTCCTCACCGTGGCCACGATCGCGGCGCGCACGGCAGGGCATCCCGGCCGCTCGCTTAAACGGTTCGCCGCGATAGCTTGAAGTGGCGTGCGTCCGGTCCCCGGATGTGGCCCACCCCTCCGTGGCCGTCCTCGTGTTGACGTGGAACGACGGCAAGGTGCTCGAGCCCTGCCTGCGCTCGCTCCAGGCCACGACGGCGCCGAACGTACGGCTGGTCGTGCTCGACAACGGGTCCACGGACGGGTCGCCGGAGATCGCGGAGCGGCTCGGGGTGGAGACGCACCGCTTCGGGTCGAACCTGGGATTCTGCGGCGCCTACAACCGCGCGTTCAAGGAGGTCGTCCGCGACGAGGACTTCGTCCTCGTCTCGAACTCGGACCTCTTCGTGCCGCCGGACGTGATCGGCCGGATGGTCGAGGTCGCCGCGGCCGATCCGGCAATCGGCTTCGTCGGCCCGGTCCAGCGGCACATGGACACGAAGGCCGTGCGCTCCGCGGGCGTGCGCTGGCGGTGCGGCCGCCTCCCCGAGAACGTCCTCGTGCCGGGCGAGCCCCTGGACACTCTGGAGGCG
>JAJYKG010000279.1 GCA_021788795.1 Thermoplasmata archaeon
GGTGGACATCGTGCCGATCAGGATACCGTCGCCCGCCGACACGGTGTACGGGTTGTTTCCCAGGTACTCCAGGTACAAGGACCCCTGCCCAGCCGGGAGAAGGACCATCCCGCCCGTGAGCGTGGACACGGGGGTGCCTGGTAGGACCACCGTTCCGCTGGCGTCGAGGAGGGAGAGGTCCAGGGATCCCGGGTTGATCCCGGTCGGCACCGAGGTGAAAATGAGCGTCCAGTTGGTCCCGTCCGCCGACTTGGAAAGCGACACACCGAGGGCCATGGGCGGTTGGGGTGGGGACGTGATGAGGTTCGAGACGAGCGCGTACATGATCGCGGACGTGGCTATCGAGCCCGCGACCAGGAGCACGACGACCACGATGATGATTGTGGCCAGCCGGTCCCCCGAGCGGGGCGGCGGGGCCGCGTAGGGCACGGCGCCCGGCGGAGGACCGACGCTCGTGCCGCACTTGGGGCAGAACAGGTGGTGGGGCTTCAGGGCCGTCCCGCAGACAGAGCAGTAGGGCGTGGGCATCGCCTCCCGGTGCACGGTCCGTATGCCTCCCGGAGGCGAAAGACCTTGCGATAGGCTCCCGCCGGGGGCGCGGCTCCGCCGTCCGGCGTTCGTCCATTTGTCAACCCGTTCCCACCGAAGGACTTAAGAACCGAGGTCGAAATACGGCCCCAACAGAAGGGATGGTGAGCGGTTGCTCGGAGAGATCTCTGAGATCATCGGTCTCCAGGTCTACACTCAGAACGGCGTGTTCCTGGGAAACGTGAACAACTTGGTCGTGGACGTCGACAACGGCAGCGTCGACGGCATCTTCGTCGGGGAGACGAATCCGCTCCTCGTCGAGGGGAGCCGCGCCGTCAGCGTGCCGTACCGCTGGGTCCAGAGCGTCGGGGACATCGTCGTGCTGCGGTACTTCCCGAAGCGGGTCGCCACGAAGCGGAGCGCGACGGCCACCCCCGTCGCGGAGCAATAGACTTCCTGCCTGTTACTTACATCAGGTTTATCCCGGCGGGCCTCGATTCGAAAGGCATGGCCCGGGCGGGGTACGCGGCGAGGCAGAAAGCGACCGTTCGGTTCGAGATTCTCGACATCGACCTCCTCCACTGCCATGAGGAGATCCGCTCGGAGCTCCTCGAGACGCTCATCGAGGAGATCAAGGACGACGGATACATCAAGAAGCCCCTCCTGGTGGCGGACAAGGCCTACGTCATCCTGGACGGCCACCACCGCTACGAGGCCCTGCGCCGCCTGGGCTGCCGGCGCGCGCCCTGCTACGTGATCGACTACTTCTCCGACGCGGTCGACCTCGGCCTCTGGCCCACCGCGATCGAGAAGGGCGTGCAGAAGCAGGACGTCGTCGAGCGCGGGCGGGCCGGGCTCCTGTACACGCCGAAGACGACGCGACACACCGTGCGGGTGCCGCTCCCCGACGTGTTCACGGACCTCGAAGATCTGATGTGAGATCGGGGGGCGCGGCCGCCCCGGACGCACGTCGCCGTTTCTTGCGGCGCATCCGCTGGAACCACACGAGCGCGACGGCCCCCGCCGCGACGATCGGCACCACGACGGCCCACTGGAGCGCGGTCAGACCCAGGAACGCAGGCGCCTCGAGCGCCTGGTAGCGATACGAGGTGAGCGTCGTCACCGAGGTCAGGTTCCCGCCCGGACCATAGCTCTCCGTGCGGACGTCGTTCCCGACCTGCGGCGACGGGAAGGAGACCTCCGTGCTGCCGTCCGGCCAGGTCTCGGAGATGCGGTAGGCCTCGAAGGTCCCCGCGGGGGTCGCGACGGGCGGGCTGTCCTCCATGGAGAACCCGAAGGTCCAGTTGCCCGTGCCCGCCGCATGGACCTCCATGCTGGACGGCCCGTAGAGGTCCTGGGTGAAGTTGTATGCGGCCGTGACGCTCCCCGTCATGCCCGGCACGAGCGGGTACTGCCAGCCGTCCGCCAGGAGCCGCAGGGTCGTCGTGTTCTGGACGCGGATCGAGAAGGGGGCGAACGTCTGGTACGTCCCGTTCACGGAGAGGTCGAGCAGGTTGTAGAGCGGCTGGTAGTCCACGGGGTCGAACCGCTCCTCGCCCGTGAGGATCCAGGTCCCCTGGACCGTGACGTTCCCGGCGGAGGTGGCCACGGTCCCCGCGGCCGTCCCCGATCCGGACAGGACGACCTCATAGGCGCTCACCGCGACGCCGCCCACGTTCAATGGCAGGCGCGACTGCACCGCCGAGGTGACGGTCCCCGTGAGGTTGAGCCCCGGCGTCAGGGTCGTGTTCGTCGCGTAGGTCCAGGAGTCGCCGACCGTCCAGGACGGGCGGTCCAGCCCCGCCGCGGCGCTCGCGGACAGGGGGAGCAGAGCGAGGGCGAGGAGGACGACGAGCGTCCGCGGGACCGGCACGGGGGACCATTCCTGGAGGTCCGGCATAAACCTTCTCTGCCTATCGCGCCACGTCCTCGACATCCTTGCCGTGGGCGCTGGGCCGGATGCGCAGGCGGCCCTGGAACTCCCGCCGCAAGCCCTCGCCCTCGAGGAGGCGGTCGAGGAAGACCGCGAGGGCCGCGACCTCGGAGTGCGGCTGGTTGCCGACCGAGACGTTCCAGTCCGCGAGGCGGTAGAGGTCCGAGGGGACCTTCTCCGCCCCCACGACGACCAGGAGGTCGCCTTCGAGAGGCAGTCTCGGCAGGACCTCATCGAGAGGGAGACCGTACATGGTCAAGTGGACCTTCGTGCCTCGGAACGCCGCGAGGGCGCGGCGCCACGCCACCCCCGTCTCGATCTCGAAGGAGCCTCCGAACCGGCGCACGACGCCCCGCACGGTCTTCTCGAGCTCGCTGTCCCGCGTGTCCACCAGGATCCGCTCCGCGCCGAACGCCCGCGCCGTGAGGGCCACGTGGGTGGTGACCCGCTTGTCCCGCGCGGGGCGGTGTCCGATGCGGAGGACCGTGATCAGGCGCTCACCCTTCC
>JAJYKG010000280.1 GCA_021788795.1 Thermoplasmata archaeon
AGGTGATGCCAGGGCACGAGGAAGGCGAGCCCAGCGGCGAACCCGAGCAGGAAGCCGGTGAACGCGTAGAGCGCGTAGGCCACGGCCGTGACGAGGACAGCGAGCATTCCGAGACCGGACCGCGACTCGTACTCCAAGCCGAGCTCGCCGCGACCCTCCCAGACGAGGGCAAAACCGAGGGCGCCAAGCCCGGCGGTGCCAACGTCCACCAGCAGGCCCGTGAGCGGGATCCAGACCCAGCGGAGCGTGCGCGCCATGTCCGTCGAGCGGGCGAGGACCGGCAGCAGACTCGCCCACACGTAGGGGAACACGATGGAAATGAGGGACAGGACGAGGGCCCCGGCGAGCAGCACGAGCCCTATGGACAGCGACCGGTGAGCACGGACCATAGGAATCCTTTCGGAGACGGAGCGGGGACGCGGCTCCCCTCATCTCTGGGGCCGTACTTGAAGCTGGCGTGATCGCCCCGTCTGGCGGAGGACCCTTCTGAAGGCGGCAGGACGGCGACCCGACACCGTTAAGTGGGAGGAGGAGCTGGCAGGGCCGGGTCGGGTACCCATGGCCGACAGCGACTCCACGAGCCCGGACAAGAAGCGGCAGCAGCCTCCCCCGATCGAGTTCCTGAAACCGGGGGAAGAGCAGCCCGCGCAGCCCTCCCCGGAGCGGCCGCCCGCCGCCTGGGTGACCCGGCCGGAAGACTACCAGCGGCCGCAGTACGCGCAGGCGCCGCCGCAACCCCGGCCCGCACCGCAGGGGGCCGGGAACACCGCGCGGATCGCCGGGGTCGTCCTCGTCCTCGCCGCCGTCGTGAGCGGGGCCTACTTCATCCTGAACAGCTTGACGCCCATGTCCGTCAGCGACTATGCGAACTTGACCAACGCCACGAACAGCTCGATCTACGCCCTCAGCCAAGTGTGCGCCGTCTTCGTGCTGTGGGGCCAGGCCATCATGGCCCTGGCGGGAATCATGGCGTTCCGGGGCCTCAACTGGCGGATGACCGTGGGCGCCGCCTTCGTCGGCATGATCCTGCTTGGCGGCTTCGCGCTCGCCTTCCTCGACCCGGTCCTCCTGGGCACGGCCTTCGTGGGAATCGTCGGGTTCATCCTGACCGTTGTCGCCAAGAAGGAGTTCGTGAGCTAGTCACGGACGGAAGGGGCGCAGCCCGTCCACGAGAGCGGCGTTGTCCTCGGGCGTGTTGTAGAAGTACGGGGACGCTCGGAGGCGGTCGTGGCGGTAGTCCACGAGGATCCCGCGCTCCGCGAGCGCGTGGACCGCGGACGCGGGGTCCCGCATCCGGATCATGACGATCCCGGCCCGCGACGCCGGTTCGCGAGGCGTGCGGATTTCGAAGCCCGCATCCGTGACGCGGTCCACGAGGTCGTTCACCAGCTCCGTCGTCCGCTTGCGGAGCGCCTCGACCCCGATCTCCAGGACGATGTCGATGCCCGCGGAGCACGCGTACACCGCGGCGTTCGAGGTCGTGCCTAGCTCGAAGCGGCGCGCGTCCTCCCAGAACTCGAACGCCTTCGGGTCAAAGCCGAACTGGTGTCTGTTGCCGAACCATCCGGTGATCGAGGGCTTAAGCTGGGGGATGCGGTCCTTGCGCACGTACACGAGGGCGATCCCGGTCCCACCGAGGAGCCACTTGAGGCCGCCCGAAATGAGGACGTCGACGTCCGCGGCGTGCACGTCCGTGGGCAGCTGGCCGGTCGCCTGGTACGCGTCGATGATGGAGAGCGCGCCGTGGCGGCGCGCCGCTCGTGCGATTCGCGCAATGTCCTGCACCGCACCGCTCGTGAAGAATACGTGGGACGTCGTCACGGCCGCGGTGCGGTCGTCGATCGCCGCCTCGTAGGCCTCGGGCGGGACCGCGATGCCGTCCGCGGTGGGCACGAGCACGCGCTCGACGCCGGGCTTCACGGCCCACTGGTACGCCACGGTCGGGAAGTCCATCTCCGAGAGGACGACCCTGGGCCGCGCGCGGTAGTCCAGGGAGCTCGCAATCGAGGACAGGGCGACGGACACGCTCGGCGCCAGGCCGACCTCCTCCTTGTCCGCGCCGATCACCCGCGCGAAGCGCGCGCGGAGGCCGTCCAGGGCCCCCATCCACGTGGAATACCACGCGGTCGCGCCGGCCTCCTCCCACTCGTCGAGGAAGCGCTCCTGGGCGGCGCGGACCCGCCGGGAGAGGGCGCCGAGGGAGCAGGTGTTCAGGTAGCGCCGGCGGCCGAAGACCGGGAACTCGTCCCGCCACACGGTCCAGTCCATGAGGCCCCGGAGGCGGGCTGCGGAGAAAAGGATTGCCGGTTCCGACGCCGCGAGCCGCGGCCGGACCTCACGCCTGCGCGGCCCGTCCTGCAACGGACGGGCCGCCCCCTCCTCTCACGGGACTGCGTCCCCGTTGGCGTGGGCCTCGGCGCCCCGAGGACCATCGAGGTCTCGAGGTCCGGCTAGAGGCACATCCCTTCTCGTGCAAAGAATCGACACATCCGCCCGCGGGGCGGTTGAAGGACGCGGAGGAAAGGCAGGGGGAGGGAGGCGGCGCGGAGCCGCCTCCATGGCGTTCACGGCTGCGGGGGAGGAGCCGCGGGCGGCTCGGCCGGAGGCTGGGCGGGCGGCTCGCTCTTCCTCCGGCTCCGCACGATGACGGCGGCGGCCGCGAGGACCACCACCAGGACCAGCACAATCCCGACGACCAGCGCCCCGTAGCTCGGCGGGGGCGGGCTCGTGGGCCCCGGCGGCGATGGCACGCTCTGGAACGTCAGGCCCGTGGTCGCGTCGGCGGACACCGTCGGGTCGTGGACGATCTGGTTCCCGCCCACGTAGTTGAGGCCGACCAGGAGGACGAACCCGTACCACAGACCGCGGGAGTCGAGGTACGCGAAGCCCCAGCCCCCGTTGATCTGGACAACGACCGGTCGGGTCGTGTTGTCGACCGTGCTGTTCGTGGTCCACGCGAGGCGGG
>JAJYKG010000281.1 GCA_021788795.1 Thermoplasmata archaeon
GGTGGCGCGGCCGCGCCTACGACGTCCGCGACCCGCGGCATGTGCGGCTCATGGAGACCGCGCCCGCTCCCGCAGGCTCTCCTGGAACTTCGACAGCTCGCTGAGGAGCTCGTTCCGCCGCTCGCTGCGACGCAGGGTCGAGCCCATGGAGAACGCGGGCGGCACGAGCGCCAGGGCGAGCGCGGCCAGGGCGAGGAGCGCGCTCAGAGGCACGTTCTCGTAGGAGGCGGCGAGGAAGACCGCGGCGACGATCGTCGGCGGCAGGAAGAAGGCGAAGAACACGCCGACGATGGAGACGAGGGGCTCGCGGGCGCTCGCCTGCATCGCGAGGACCTCGGCGTCCGAGAACGTCTTCGCGGTGCGGACCATGGGTTCACCGTGCCGGTCGAACCGGTCGCGGATGGCGGCCATGGCCCCGAGGAAGCCCTCGGACTCCGCGCGGAAGGCGCGGATGGCCCCGGGCGTGAAGCGCACGAGCAGGCGCCGCCCGTCCGTCGTCTCGAGGCCGATCCCCGCGTGGACGAGCGTGCCCGCGCTCGAGGCGAAGGGCGACATGAACGAGCCGGCCACCTCGTAGCTCGCGGGGTAGATGTCCCGGATCTGGTCCCAGCGGAAGTCCTTCTCCTGGCCCAGCAGGCGCCGCCACAGGGGCAGGGAGACCTCGATGCCGTTCTCGTACACGTAGGTCGGGTTGGGCTTGAACAGGACCATGGCGACCAGGAGGAGGCCGAGGGGAAGGAAGCAGATCCCGTTCAGCGGCCAGAGGCCCTCCGGGTACGCCGCGACGGGACCGATGACCACGGTGACGATGACGAGGAGGATGAGGAGGGCCACGGACATCGGGTTCGCGGGGATGGGCTTGTACGCATAGAGGAGCTCCCCCGGGTCCTGGGCGTCCATTCGGTCTGCCGAAACTTCCGCCGCTTAATACGTTTACATGAACGGCGGTCCGGGGCCGAGGGCGGTCCGGAGCGTGACGAGGGTGGCGGCGAGGGAGATCGCGCCGTGGACCCGGGCCGCGCCGCGGGCCGGGAGTCCCCATCCGCCCCCGAAGGAGGCCGGGAGGGCCGTGACCCTCCACAGGACGGCGAACCCGATGCCGAGGAAGGCCCCGATGGCGAGCGGGATCACCGAGAAGACCCCGGCGCCTGCGTTGTTCAGGATCGCGACGGTGGTCAAGCCCGCGAAGCGGGACCCGACCCCGGCCGTCAGGAGCGGTGCCGGCCAGCCCCGCGCCCTTCCCCGCGCTCCGGCACCCTTGGCCTCGAAGGCGGTCCCGAGGAGCCGACCGAGCGCCAGGATCGCGAATCCCGCGCCCGCGGCCAGAGCCCTCGGGTCGGCCCGGAAATCGCCGCAGACGAGGCTGCCCGCGCACGCGATTTCCGCGGCGACATCCCGGACGTAGATGGAAAGGGTCGACGCCGAGAAGGCGGCGCATCCCCCGATCGGGATGAGGCTCGGCCACCGGCGGTTGCCGGTCCGGGGTTCCCCGTCCATGGACCCGCGGGACCATGGACTCGCGGCCGCATCCGGGTTGCGCATCCGTTAGGAACGGGCGGACCCGCGGCGCAGTTCCGCGAGGCCCCCGAGCCTCCTGTCCTCCACACGAAATCCTTTTTCGGAGGTCCCCCTATCGACCGCCGTGCTCGCCCTCGGGATCGAAGGCACCGCGCACACGATCGGCGTGGGCATCGTGGACGAGCGGTGCCGCGTCCTCGCGAACGTCTACGACATGGTCAAGCCGGAGAAGGGCGGCATCCACCCGAGGGAGGCGGCGAATCACCACGCGGAGCTCGCGGCCCCGATGATCCGCAGGGCCCTCGACGCCGCGGGCGTGTCCGCGGACGAGCTCGACGTCGTCACGTTCTCCCAGGGCCCCGGCCTCGGTCCCTGTCTGCGGACCGTGGCCACCGCGGCGCGCGCCCTGTCGCTCTCCCTCGGCGTGCCCCTCGTGGGCGTGAACCACTGCGTCTCCCACCTGGAGATCGGCCGCGGCCTGTTCCCGGAGTGCGAGGACCCCGCCCTCCTGTACGTCAGCGGCGGCAACACCCAGGTGATCGCCTACGCCCGCGGCCGCTACCGCGTCTTCGGCGAGACGCTCGACATCGGCCTCGGGAACATGCTCGACAAGTTCGGGCGCGAGCTCGGCCTGCCGTTTCCGGGCGGTCCGCGGCTCGAGAAGCTCGCCCTTGAGGGCGGGAAGCTCCTCCCGCTCCCGTACAGCGTGAAGGGCATGGACGTCGCCTTCAGCGGCATGCTGACCGCCGCGCTCGCGCTGCACCGGCGCGGCGAGCGTCTCGAGGACATCGCCTTCTCCCTCCAGGAGGTGGCCTTCGCCATGCTCACGGAGGTCACGGAGCGCGCGATGGCCCACGTCGGGAAGGACGAGGTCCTCCTGGGCGGCGGGGTCGCGCGCAACAAGCGCCTCCAGGCCATGGTGGGCCGGATGGCGGAGGACCGCGGCGCGAGGATGTTCGTGCCGCCGGGGGAGCTGTGCATCGACAACGGCGCGATGATCGCGTGGACGGGGCTGCTCATGCACCGTGCCGGCGTGCGGATGGCGCTGGAGGACACCCTCGTGGACCAGCGCTTCCGGACGGACGAGGTCGCGGTCACCTGGCGGTGACGCCGCCCCTGCGGGCCCCGTCCCTTGCCGACGGCCGCGCGTACAAAGCCAGGCGCTGCCGCCCGGAAAAGCGCGCGCGCCGGGGGCCTTCCCCCGGCGGGCTTTAAGTCAGCCTAAGAATTGCTCTCGGAACTGATAGCAAGGACACAACCCGGTGGATTCCATGCCCACGGACCTCGAAGAAGACACCGAGCTAGCAACCGTCCCCGAAGGGTTCGCAGAAGGCTCCCCCGCGTGACGCGCGAAAGGGGCTTTCGCCGTTATCCTGATCGTCCTCGACCGGTACGCGGTTCGTATCCTCACCGCCACTCAGGAAGTGGTATGCACTGCCTTC
>JAJYKG010000282.1 GCA_021788795.1 Thermoplasmata archaeon
GGATACGGAGGCAGCCTCGACCGGGTGTCCGGCACCACGGACGCCTCGGGCCGCGTCACCGCGAGCTTCACCGGGAACGTGGGGCCGAGGAGCCAGTTCCGGATCCTCGCGACGGCCACCGCGGACGGGTACACGGCGGCGCAGGGCAGCACGACCCTGGTCGTCGAGCAGAGCGTCGGGTCGGCGAGCGTGCAGACCATCCCCGGACTCGACTGGGGCACCATGATCGTGGCCATCGCCGCGGTCGTCGTGATCGCGGCGGTCGCGTTCTGGGTCGCGCGGCGGAAGTAGTCCGGCCGCCAGCATCCCCGGTCCCGCCCGGGACCGGGGCCTTTCCACTTTTCCATCGGGGGCGGTCCCGCCGCGGGCGGGGAAAGCTCCATATCGCCGGTGCCGTTGACGGAAGGCGAGAACCATGTCCCTGCTGTGTCCCATCGATTTCCGTTACGGCCGTCCGAGGATGAAAGCCATCTTCGACGAGGAGACGCGCCTCCAGCGCCTCCTCGACGTCGAGGCGGCCTTGGCGCGTGCGGAGGCCAGGGCGGGCGTCGTCCCCACGGACGCCGCGAAAGGGATCTCGCAGCACGCGACCACGAAGGAGGTGACGCCGGCCCGCGTGGCCGAGTTGGAGAAGGAGACGCGCCACGACATCATGGCCGTCGTCTTCGCGCTCACGGAGGCGTCCGGGGCCGAGGCGGGGCGGTACGTCCACTTCGGCGCCACGAGCAACGACATCTCGGACACGGCCACCGCGCTCCAGCTGCGGGACGCGATCGCGATCCTGGACGAGGACCTCGCCACCCTCGCGCGCGCCCTGGCGGACCTCGCGAAGAAGCACAAGAAGACGGTCATGCTCGGCCGCACGCACGGCCAGGCCGCGGTCCCGATCACCTTCGGCCTGAAGATGGCCGTGTACACCGCGGAGGTCGAGCGCCACCGCGAGCGCATCGTGGAGATGTCCAAGCGCGTGGTCGTCGGCAAGATGTCCGGGGCCGTCGGCACGGGCGCCGCGTTCGGCCCGAAGGCCCTCGAGATCCAGGCGGCCGTCATGGCCGATCTGGGCATCGGCGTGGACGAGGCGACGACCCAGGTGGTCGGCCGCGACCGCTACGCCGAGTTCATCGCGGTCCTCGCGAACGTCGCCTCGTCCCTGGAGAAGTTCGCCACGGAGGTGCGGAACCTCCAACGGAACGAGATCGGCGAGGCCGCGGAGGCCTTCGAGCGGAAGGGACAGGTCGGGAGCAGCACGATGGCCCAGAAGGAGAACCCCGTGAACGCGGAGAACGTGGTCTCCCTCGCGCGCGTCGTGCGGTCCCTCGTCATCCCCGCGTACGAGAACGTCGCCCTGTGGCACGAGCGGGACCTGACGAACAGCGCGTCGGAGCGCATCCTCTTCCCCCATGCCTGCGTCCTCCTGGACGAGATGCTCGCGCGGAGCATCGACATCTTCCGCACGCTCCGCGTGTACCCGGAGCGCATGATGGCGAACCTGGAGGCCACCCGGGGGCAGGTCATGTCGGAATCCGTGATGATCGCCCTCACGCGGAAGGGCATGGGCCGCCAGGAGGCCCACAGGCTCGTCCGCGACGTCGCGATGAAGGCGCGGGCGGAGGGCCGCCACCTGAGGGACGCCCTCAAAGCGGACAAGCGGGTGCGCGCCCGGATGACCGAGAAGGAGATCGACGATGCGACGCGGCCGGAGCGCTACGTCGGGCAGAGCGAGGCGATCGTGGCCTCGGTGCTGGGGAAAATCCGGTGACCTCCCCCCCACGCTTAAGCCGTCGTCCCGTGTAGGTGAACGGATGCGGTATGCCGACCTCGTGGACGCATACGAGAAGCTCGAGGCCACGACGAAGCGCCTCGAGATGACGGACCTGCTCGTGGCGCTGTTCCGGCAGGTTCCCAAGGACGAGCTGGAGCGCGTCGTCTACCTGACGCAGGGGCGCGTCTTCCCCGACTACGCGGGCATCGAGCTCGGGCTGGCGGAGAAGCTCGCGATCCGCGCGATCGCCCAGGCCACGGGGGACCGCGACGAGGACATCGAGAAGGCGTGGAAGGCCTCCGGGGACCTCGGGCTCGTCGCCGAAGAGCGCCTGCGCGGGAAGAAGCAGACCTCCCTGACCTCGGAGCCGCTCACGGTCGCCAAGGTCTACGGGAACCTGAAGGAGATCGCGACGACCGCGGGCTCGGGCTCCCAGGAGAAGAAGCTGGGGCTCCTCGCGGAATTGCTGACGGACGCGGAGCCGCGGGAGGCGCGGTACCTCGTGCGGATCGTCGTGGGCAAGATGCGCCTCGGGGTGGCGGACATGACCATCGTCGACGCCCTCGCGGCCACCTTCGCCACGAAGGAGGAGCGGGACCGCGTCGAGCGGGCGTACAACGTGTCCTCGGACCTCGGGGAGGTCGCGCGCGCCCTCGCGGAGGAGGGCCTCGCGGGCGCCGACCGCGTCCACCTGCGGCTCTTCCGCCCGATCCGCTCGATGCTCGCGGAGCGCCTCCCGACGCTCCAGGAGATCATGGAGCGGCTCGGCGAGTGCGCCCTCGAGTACAAGTACGACGGGCTGCGGTGCCAGGCGCACATCTCGAAGGACCGGATCCAGCTCTTCTCCCGCGAGCTCGAGAACATCACGGGGCAGTTCCCGGAGATCGTCGAGGGTTTGCGGACCGCGATCCAGACCAAGGAGGTCATCGTCGAGGGCGAGGCCGTTCCCGTCGACGCGAACACGGGGGAGTTCCTCCCGTTCCAGGAGGTGAGCCGGCGGCGCGGGCGCAAGACGGACGTGGACCGCATGGCCCAGGAGTTCCCCGTCACCCTGTTCGTCTTCGACTGCCTCCTGAGAGAGGGCAAGGACCTCACGACGAAGACGTACGTCGAGCGGCGCGAGGCCCTCGACGGCATCCTCAGGGAGAACGACCGCATCCGCCGCGCGACGTACAAGGCCACCGCGGACGTC
>JAJYKG010000283.1 GCA_021788795.1 Thermoplasmata archaeon
GGTAGAACACCAGAAGGAAGTCCACCGCGAAGAGAGCCAAGGACTGAATCGATGCCGTCGTGATGGAGAGGGTGAACACGCGGTTCCGGAACATCGAGAAGTCCACAATTGGGTCGTTGCTGTACTTAACCTCCCAGACGACGAAGGCGGCCAGGGCGACCGGGGTGGCCGCGAAGAACAGGTAGACGAGCGGGTCGGTCCAGGAGTTGAGCAGGCCCCACGTGACCGCGAGCAACAGGAAGAGGAGACCCAGTGTGAAGAAGACCGCGGCGGGGAGGTCGAACGTCTCGTTCTTCGCCGCACGCGCGGAGGGATGCAAGGCGCGGTAGGCCCAATACGTCCCGAAGATGCCCACGGGCAGGTTAATCCAGAAGATGAGGCGCCAGGTGGTGAACGTGATCACGAGGCCGCCGAGGACAATCCCCGTGATGGAGCCGACGCCCCAGACGATGGAGTTGAGCCCGAAGGCCCGGCCGCGTTCCTGAGCGGGGAATGCCTCCGAGAGGATAGCGAAGGAGTTCGCGGTCAGGAGGGCCGCGCCGAAGCCTTGGACGGCGCGGAAGGCGATGAGCATGAGCGCGTTCACCGACATGCCGCAAAGGACCGAGCCCGCGGTGAAGACCGCGAAGCCGAGGTTGTACATCCTCTTCCGACCGTACATGTCGCCGATCCGGCCCAAGCTCAGGACGAAGGCCGTGTTCACCAGGATGTAGGCGATGACAATCCAAACCATCTCGACGTAGTCCGAGTGCAACTCCCCCGCGATGGGTAGGAGCGCGAGCAGGACCACGGTGCTGTCCACGGCCGCCATGAGCGAGCCGACGGACGTCACGGAGAGAGTCTTCCACTTGTACTGCATGACGGAGCGCGCTCAGGCAAACGGCCTTATTAATAGCTAAGCGCCAGGGGGACACTTAGGAGGGCCGAACCAGAGCATCCGCGACGCGCATCGCGCGCACGGTCTCGAGCACGTCGTGCGCCCGGACGACGCTGGCCCCCCGCGACACCGCGAATGCCGCGGCCGCGAGGCTTCCCGGAACCCGCTCTCCCCCCTCGCCCGCGCCGAGCTTCGCGATGAAGGATTTTCGGGACACGCCGACGACCACCGGATGGCCTAGCGCCGCCAAGCCGTCCAAGCCGCGGAGGAGGGCGAGGTTGTGCTCGAGGGTCTTGCCGAAGCCGATGCCCGGATCGATGGCGATGGCGTCCGAAGACGTGCCCGCGGCCTCCAGGGCCGCGATGCGGTCCGCGAGGAAGCCCCGCACCTCGCCCACGACGTCCGCGTACTGCGGATGTTCCTGCATCGTCTTGGGGTTGCCGAGCATGTGCATCACCACCACCCCGGCCTTCAGGGAGGCCACCAGCCGGATCATAGCAGGCTCGCGCATCCCGGAGACGTCGTTCACGATGGACGCCCCCGCGTGGACGGCCTTCTCGGCCACCGCGGGCTTCATCGTGTCGATGGAAAGGGGCACGTCCACCTTTCGGCGCAGGGACTCGATCACGCCGCCCACGCGCCGCCACTCCTCGTCCGCGGGCACGGGGTCGGATCGAGGCCGCGTGGACTCCCCGCCGATATCGAGGAGGTCCGCGCCGTGCTCGACCATCTCGAGCCCATGACGCACCGCGGCGTCCGCGTCGTAGAACTGACCCCCGTCCGAGAACGAGTCCGGCGTCACGTTGAGGACGCCCATGACCCGCGTCCGGTCGAGGACGATCTCCCCCGTGCGGTGACGCCAGACCTTCGCCGGACCCGCCATCCCGGGGACCATCGGCGGCAGCGTATTTCAGGGTGCGCGGGGACCGCGCAGGAACTTTATACCGCCGGAACATAGGGCGGGAGGCCATGCGCGTCCTCTTCCTCCACGTGGACTACCTCGAGTACGAGGTCACGGGGAAGGCCCTCAAGTCCATCGGCGACCTGCCGAAGGAGAAGCGGAGCGGCCGCGTCGACGAGGCCCTGGTCTGCTTCATCAGCGCGGAGAAGCGGGACGAGAAGGACCCGAAGGCGGCGGCCCTCGCCGCGGCGAAGAACGTGGAGGACGTCGCGGGCCAGGTGAACACGAAGCGCGTCGCCCTTTACCCGTACGCCCATCTGAGCTCCGACCTGGCATCGCCCGAGCCCGCGCAGGCCGTCCTCGCGGCGCTCGAGACCGAGCTCGCGAAGCGCGGCTACGAGGTCCACGCGTCCCCCTTCGGCTACTACAAGTCCTTCAAGGTGAGCGTGAAGGGCCACCCGCTCAGCGAGCTCTCCCGCGAGATCGTCGCCGAGGCCGAGGAGGCCGCGGCGGAGCCCAAGGAGATGGCCAACGAGGCCCTGCAGGCGGAGAAGCGTCTCGTCTCCCACTGGTACATCCTGGACCTCAAGGGGGAGATGCACCCGCTGTCCATCGAGGAAGGAAAGGTCGCGGGGTACGACTTCGCGGCCCACGACCGCCTACGGCGCTTCGCGCAGTACGAGATGGCGAAGTCCCGCGAGGTGAAGGAGGAGCCGCCCCACGTCCGCCTCATGCGGGAGCTCGAGCTCGTGGACTACGAGCCCGGATCGGATCCGGGGAACCTGCGGTACTACCCGAAGGGGCGGCTGATCAAGGGCCTGCTCGAGGAGTTCGTCTCCCAGCGCGTGCGCGAGTACGGGGCCATGGAGGTCGAGTGCCCCGTCATGTACGACTTCGAGCACCCCGCCCTCAAGTCCTACCTGAACCGCTTCCCCGCGCGGCAGTACGTCGTGCAGACGCCGAACAAGAAGGCCTTCCTGCGCTTCAGCGCGTGCTTCGGCCAGTTCCTGATCATGAAGGACATGGTCCTCTCGTACAAGCAGCTCCCCCTGCCCCTGTACGAGCTGACCCGGTACTCGTTCCGCGCGGAGCAGCGCGGCGAACTCGCCGGGCTGCGGCGGCTGCGCGCCTTCACGATGCCCGACTGCCACGCCCTCGTGGCCGACGTGGCCC
>JAJYKG010000284.1 GCA_021788795.1 Thermoplasmata archaeon
GCCGAGGCCGTGGCGGTACTCGCGGGTCAGGACGACCTTGCCCTGCGCGGTGACCGGGAGGACCGCCGCGGACATGCCGAAGTGGAAACGGACCCAGTTCTTCCGCGTCCCGTCCGCGAGCTCGATCTGGTCCTCGCTGATCGGCGGCCAGGCTTCGCGGACCGTGCGGGATGCTAGGATCTTTGGAGGCGGCATGGGCGTCCCCCCGCCTCGGACGCTCACCAGGTACTTAGTCGCAGCGGTCCCGCGGTTCCGCCCGTGGTCGGGCGGCCGCACGCGTCTTCTAGAAGACCTAATCAAAACACTTAATAGGCCCCGTCCGACTTCGCGCCCCGATGCCCTTCAAATTCTGGAAACGGGAAAAACCGGAGAAGGAGAAGGGGGAAGCCGGGGACGAGAAGAAGAAGGAGTCCCCGGCCCGGGCCACGGCCGCGCCCGAAGCGGAGCCTAAGTCGAAGGCGGCCGCGCCGGCATCCACCGTAGCCGCGGCGCCCAAGGCTGCGGCCGGGAAGGCGGAGCCCGTTCCCGGACCGGCTCCGCCCGCGGCGGAGGTCGAGGCCACCCTCGCGGAGGTCCACGCGGGCCTCGTCGACCTCGGGCTCACGATCCCGGGGACGAAGGCCGTCTTCCGCAAGCGCGTCGCGGCGATGCCTGGAGGAGCCGCCCAGTTCGCCGCCCTGTACCGCGAGCGGCCGCACCGCGCGGGGACGCAGGTCCTCGCCACGTGGCTCGGGTTCACGGCGCCCGCGGACTTCGACCCGGTGCAGCTCCTGGCGGACGTCAACCTTCGCCTGAGCTCCTTCAAGCTCTCCATCCAGATGAGCGACGTCACCTGGCTCGACCAGGAGCTGAGCCTGCGCAAGGCGCGCCTCCGGTCCGGGGACGTCGAGAAGGTCGTGCGGTTCAAAGACGCCCGGGACTTCGTGAAGGGCGTCAACGAACTCATCGCCCCGAGGAAGCTGGTGTTCCTCGAGCTCGAGACGTGGGCGGCGGACCATGCCTTCCTGCTCGTGCGCGAGCCCAGGTGGGAGAAGCTCGCGGCCACGCAGCTCGTCGTGGTCAAGGCGCCCCAGACCGCGGTCGGGGGGGAGTGCGGCGAGTGCGGAGCCGCCGTGGGCGCGAACTGGCACGACTGCCTGTCCTGCGGCGTGGTCTTCGGCCCCGAGTGAGCCTCACTTCGGCGGCTCTTTCTTCGCGGCCGATTCGCCGGGCTTCGAGCGCAGGATCGGCATGGGATCGTACATCTTCTCGGGCCACTCGCGGCGGTGGACGAGCATCCCGCAATGCGGGCAGTTCTTCTCGTCCAGGTGCTCCTCGTTCCGGGTGAAGACGACCTTCCCGTCGCAGAAGGGGCAATGCAGCGTCCGCGGCTTCCGCATGATCTTCTTCGCGAAGACCGACATCTGGCCCTCTCTGAGGTCCGGCGCCATACGTCGCGAAAGAGAGAATCGCGGGATATGAAGGTTGTGTCGCGGGCCGCGGCTCCGCGGCCGAGCAGGCCGCGCCTCGCAAAGGTCAAATGGACCCTGCGCATCCCACCCCCGGGTCCGCATGTACGACCTCCGCCTCCAGAGCTACCATGAGATCGAGGGCGCCGTCTTCCGCCAGGAGGCCGGATGGCTCGTCCCCTCGAGCTACGGTGCGCTGGACCGGGAGGTCGGCGCGGTGCGCAAGGGGGCGGGCATGATGGACCGCAGCGACCGCGCGAAGGTCGCGGTCCGGGGCGCGGACCGCGTGTCGTTCGTCGACGGCCTGGTGACCGCGGGCGTCAAGCCCCTGGCCGTCGGGCACTCCACGTACGCCCTCGTCCTGGACGAGGTGAGCCACGTTCTCGGCGACCTGCGGATCACGGCCCTCGGCGACTCGATCCTCCTCGACATCGAGGCGGCCCAGAAGGTCCCCCTGCTCGACTACTTCCGGAAGCAGATCGTGAGCGACGACGTGGCCCTCGAGGACCTCGGCTCCTGCGGCCACATCGAGGTCCATGGTCCGCGGTCCCCGGCCGCGGTCGCGTCCGCCCTGGGCGTGGACGTGCGCGGTCTCTCCGTGGACGAGCAGACGACGTTCCCGGTCGACCGCCACCGCTCGGGCACCGTGTCCCGCATCAACTCCCTCGGCGAGTACGGCTACACCATCGAGGCGGTCGGCGATCCCCTGGAGACCGTGTGGGCCTCCCTCGTCCGCGTTGGCGTCTCGCCGATCGGCAGGGACGCCCTGGAGGTCCTCCGGATCGAGTCCGGCCGCCCGCGCTTCGGCGCGGACATGGGCCCGTCCACGCTGGCTCTCGAGGTCGCCCCGGAGGGCGTGCTTAGCTTCACGAAGGGCTGCTACCGCGGCCAGGAGGTCGTCGCCCGGGGCACGTACCTCGGGCCGATGCGCCGCCGGATGCTCGGGCTCCGGGTCGACGGCGACGTGCCGCCATCCGCGGGCAACGTGGTGCGCCTCGAGGCGGAGGAGGTCGGCTCGGTCACGAGCGGCTGCTGGTCCCCGACCACGGGCTGGGTCATCGCCCTGGCGATGCTCCGCGTGGACAAGGTGCGCACGGACTCGCATCTCTTCGTCGACCACGACGGCTGGGACCTGCGGGCCTCCCTGCATCCGCTCCCCTTCGTCCTCGACCGCGCCTGAGTCCCTCGGCAAGCCTTGAGCGCGAGCCTCATATAGCAGCGGCCGGGTAGGGCCGTCGTATGTGCCGCATGATGGGCGTCGTGAGCCGCGGCCCCGTGTACTACGACCTGTTCGAGGAGTTCGCGGACCTGTCGACGAAGGGCATGTGCCCCATCGGGGCGCCGGACGAGCGGGGGCACAAGGACGGCTGGGGGATCGCCTGCTTCCAGAACGGGGAGCTCAAGGTCCACATGCGGGACGTCGGGTCCGCGGCCGACGCGTCCAAGTACTACGGGACCGCGTGGAAGATCGCCAAGCTCAACATCGAGCGCGCGGACGGCCAG
>JAJYKG010000024.1 GCA_021788795.1 Thermoplasmata archaeon
GCGGCGCCTCGCCGGGATATTCCGTCTCATGGGTTCGCTGGCGTCTTAGTTCCATCGTAATGACTGCACCGGCCGTTGTGTTCGGGTTAGGGCGCCACGCCCGGGGACGCGGCGGGTTGCGGCGCGTCCGTCCCCTCCTGCGGACGCGTCCCGGACCCGGGCGTGAAGACTAAGAGCCCCCGCCCGTTTCCCTCGGCCGGGCCGGGTGACGACGATGGACGCGATCGACGAGCGGGTGCTCCGGACGGTCCTCGGTCTCCCCGGCGTGCTCCGCGCCGCGTTCGTGGACGGGTCCGACCGCGAGCGCTTGCGGCAGGGGGCGACCTCGGAGGCCGCGGAGAACCGCGGCGTCGCCGAGGTCCTCTCCCGCGATCGGGTCTTCTGCCTCCTCAAGGACGCGGCGTTCCGGCCGCCGCCGGAGCCGACCCTCCTCCTGGTGGACGACGCGGGCACGGTGCTGGGGCGCGAGCTCGTCGCGGGCGAGTCGCCCCCCGCGGACCGACGCGTCGCGTTCCTGGGAAAGGACTTCGTCCTCTACGCCGGGGCGCGGCCGCAGGGCCGCTACCGTTTCCTCCTGCCGCCGGTCCGCTTCCCTGAGCTCGAGGGTGTGCCGGGCGTGGTGCATGCGGTCTCCGCGAGCCCGGACACGCCGCAGGACGACCTCTTGCGCGCGCGCCACGGGTTCCCCGAGGGGCGTGCCTACGCGTCCATCCTCGTCGGGTATGACGTGCGGAATCCTTAGGCAACGGGCCTCCTCCGTGAGTGGGTTGAAGCTCAACCTCACTGCGGGGGGGCGTGCCAAGCCTCCATGTGTGCGTGCGTATCGTGCCGCCCGGACCGATGGGGTGAAACAGAACCCTGACAGTGCTCGTCACAATTGACGTCGAGTTCTCGATAGAGGCCTTTGGCGTCAAACTGACAGTCCACATGGGAGCTGCGTCGGATGCTAGCCAGGGCATCGACACGGTGATTACGAACAACGCCGGCTACGCCAAGTGCTACGTTTGTACCAGAATGGGTTCGAGATCCACACTTGGCTGCACAACACTGGTGCCTGCCCCTACTAATGCGAAGGATGCCGCCTCCGGGTCGTTGAGGGATACCGAGGCCCCCGGGCGTGAACATGTGAAATCCTCGGTCCTCCAGAAAACGTAGTGTTCACTTTCGTGACGCGTTGACGTCTGCAGGCAGGGTAGCCCTCCGGCCTTCACCCCCGCTCCGTCCCCGAATCGGGCCGAAGCCCTTAGGTAGCGCAACGCGACTCCCTCCTCGCTTGGCCCAGCCTGTCGCGATCTTCCAACCCGAGGGGCGGCGCACCCGCGTCGGGGTCCGCGAGGACCTGCTCGACGCGGCCCGGCGATGCGGCGTCGGGCTCGAGGATCTGTGCGCCGGGCGCGGGACCTGCGGCAAGTGCCGCGTGATCGTCCGCCGCGGTGCGGAGCTGCTGAAGCCGCCGACGCCCTATGAGGCCCACCTGACCAAGGAGGAGCGCCGGGCCGGCGTACGACTCGCGTGCCAGTGCCGCCCCGCGGGCGAGGGCATCATCGTCTTGGAGATCCCTCCCGAGGCGCAGCGCGGATGGCAGCGGCTCCAGACCTCCGGGCTCATGCCGCCCCACCGGCTCCTTCCGGACGTCCGCAGGGTGCCGGCTCCGCCCCGGCTCACGCCGTCCCGGCTGCGGTCCTCTGGGTGGAGGCTGCCCGAGGAGGTGCTCGCCTCCCTGGACGCCCCCCGCGCGGACGGGTCCGGGGCGCGCAGCCTCGTGGTCCGCGGGCGGGACGTCCTCGCAGTGGTGTCGGACCGCGACCCCGTCCTCGGCATGGCCTTCGATATCGGGTCCACGAAGATCGCGGGTTTCCTCATGGACCTGGAGAGCGGAGAGGCGGTCGAGACCGTGTCCGCGCCGAATCCCCAGATGGTCCATGGGGAGGACATCATGTCCCGCCTCGCGTTCGCCCGCGGATCTCCGGACCAGGAGTCCCTCCTACACGCCGAGGTCCTCGGGGTTCTCGATGACCTGATCCGCAAGGCGTGCGGGCTCGCCCACGTGGACGCGCATCACGTCTACGAGGTGGTTGCCGTGGGAAACACGGCGATGCACCATCTCTTCCTGGGCCTTCCCACGGAGAGCCTTTCGCGGGCGCCGTACACCCCCGCGAGCCAGCAGGAGGAGACGCGCCGCGCCGGCCCCTTCGGGTTCCGGACGTGCCCCGGCGCGCCGGTTGTGGCCCCGCCCGTGGTCGCGGCCTTCGTCGGCAGCGACCTCGTCGCCGGCGTCCTGGCGACGCGGCTGCACCGCGCCCCGGGCCTCCGGGTGTTCATCGACGTCGGCACGAACACGGAGATCTGCGCGGGGGACCGGAGGCGTCTCGTCGCCTGCTCGACGCCCTCCGGGCCGGCGTTCGAGGGCGCGCACATCCGCTTCGGGATGCGCGCCGCGGACGGCGCGGTGGAGCGGGTCGCGATCGAGCCGGAAACCTTCCACGTGGACTACCGCGTCATCGGGAAGATGAAGCCCCGCGGCCTGTGCGGCTCCGGGCTCCTCGACCTCCTCGCCGACCTCTTTCGGACGGGCGCCATCGACCCCGCCGGGAGGCTGCAGCGACACGTCGCGCCGGAGCGGATCCGGAGGGGGCAGGGCCAACTCGCCTTCCTCGTGGTGCCTGGAGCGGAGACCTCGATTGGCCAGGACATCGTCCTCACCCAGGACGATATCGGGCAACTGCAGCTCGCGAAGGCCGCGATCCACGCGGGCATCTCCATCCTGCTCGATACCCTCGGGAAGACGCCCGCCGACGTCCAGACGCTCTACCTGGCCGGCGCCTTCGGCAGCTACCTCGCCCCGGAGAGCGCACGCTCCGTCGGCATGTTGCCGGACCTCCCGCTCGACCGCGTCCAGTTCGTCGGCAACACCGCCGGCTCGGGGGCGCGGCTCGCCCTCCTCTCCCGGACCGAACGCGCCGCCATGCGGAGCATCGCGCGGAGGATCCGTCACATGCCCCTCGCGGGGGATCCGCGCTTCTCGAAGGAGTTCGCCTCGTCCCTGTTCCTGCCGCACCGGGACGCGTCCCGCTTCCCGAGCGTCACCGCGCCACAGCGCGAGCGGCATCGATGATCGCGTCGAGTTCGCGGACGGTCTCCGGCGGTAGGGGATGCGGGGGCGGCCGGGCGAGCGCCTCCCGGACGCGTTCGCGCGCCCGCTGTTCCATGGTCTTGCGCCCGTCCGCGGCCCACAGGTCGAAGCTTCTCCGATCGACGAGCTTCGGGAGGTAGTGCTCCGTCCGGAGATGGTCGACCGTGTGGCGCTGCCCGAGGAACATGCCCCCGATCCCCACCTTCTCGATCACGTCGAGTGCGAGGTGCACCTCGTCCACGATGACGCCCTCGGCGATCCGGCGGATCATGCTCACCATTTCGTCGTCGATGAACAGCTGTTCGAGCCACAGCGTCCGCGCATCCTCGAGGAGCCCGGTGCCCACGATGAGGTCCGCGCCGCCGAGCACTAGGGACAGGCCGCTCGCGAACTGCTCGAGCGCCGCCTGCGTGCCGGGGACCGAGGCCGTGGCGTCGAATCCCCCGCAGAGGCTCGGGACACCGTAGGCGTGGGCGAGCTGCGTGACCGCGGCCCCGGTGAGGCCGTGCTCCGGCGAGCCGCCCGCGCGCGTGGTCGTCCGCATGTCCAGGGGCGCGATTCCCGTGCCCCAAATCACGGGGCAGCCCGGGTTCGCCAGCTGGCACATCGTGAGGCCGCTCAGGAACTCCATCGCCGCGACGACGATGGCCCCGGCGAGCGTGACAGGCCCGGAGGTGCCGGGCCCCGGCATCGTGAAGATCGCCACGGGGACGCCTGCCTCGCCGAAGACGAAGGCGGTGTCCATGTTGCCGCCATCGTGCTGCAGCGGGGCAATAGAGGTATGCACCGAGGACACGATCGGCCGGTCCCGGAGGGCCTCGCCGCTTCCGGCCACGGCGACGGCCATCGCGATGAGGCGCCGCGCGTTCTCCGGCGTGACCGCGGTGGCAAACTGCACGTGCTTGTCCGTGTGCATGAACGAGACCTTGAGGTCGACGTAGGTGCGGATGGAGGCGGGCTCGTCCTGGGAGGTGACCATGGGCCAGAACACGTGGAGGTTGTCGAGAGCGTTGGAGACGAGCGCGGACTTCGCGAGGTCGTCGGCCGTCGAGAGCCGCCGCTCTCCGGTCTCGAAGTCGATGGCCAGTGGCCCGTTCCCGTCGTTGCAGATGTGAACATGTTGCCGGTCGAGGTCCGCGTCCTCCTCCGGATTCCGCCCGGCGAGCACGATCCGTTTGGACGTGCGGTCGATTGCCTCCTCCACTAGGGAGGCCGGGATTTTCACGACCTCCGTGCGCTCGTCGACGGTGGCCCCGGCCTTCTTGAGGAGCGCCCGCCCCTTCGCGGTGCCCACCTTGACGCCGATGCGCTCCAGCTCGCGGAGCGCGGCCTCATGGATGCGTCCGATGTCGTCCTTCGCCAGGACGGGATACGGGCGCCGGATGGAGATGCCGCTCATTGGCCCTTGCCGATGAGCTTCTGCGCGAGCCGCACGGCGCCGCTCGCGTCGCCCGCGGTGCCGTCGGAGCCGATGTCCTTCGCGTACTGCTCCGTCACCGGCGCGCCGCCGATGACGAACTTGCCCTTCGCGCGCACGCCCTTGGACGCCGCCGCGTTGATCAGCTCCTTCATCCGGGGCATGGACGTCGTCATGAGCGCGGACACGCCGACGATCTCGGCGTGCTCGTCCGCCGCCTTCTTCAGGATGACGTCGGAGGACTGGTTCACGCCCAGGTCGATCACGTCGAAGCCGTTCGCGGTCAGCATCGTCGCCACGAGGTTCTTCCCGATCTCGTGGATGTCGTCCTGCACCGTCGCCAGGACGACCTTGTGCGTCACCCGCGCGCCCGCGCCTTTGGGCACGTGCGGCTCCAGGACGGCCACGCCGGCGCGCATCGTCTCCGCCGCCATGACGAGCTCGGGCAGGAACAGATCCCCGGCGCCGAACCGCTGGCCGACCTCGCGGATGCCGGCCGCCAGGCCCTTCTCGATGCCCTGGAGGGGATCGAGGCCATGATCTAGGGCATCCTTGGCCAAGGCAGGCATGCCTTCCATGTCGTACTCGATGACGGCCTTCTTCAGTCGTGCAACGTAGTCCTCCGTGGTATTCACCTCCGCCGCGCGGTGGCACGGGACACCCCGTCGAGCGGAAAATCCTTTGGCACATACTTCGGCGAGAAAGTTTGACATAGTGCCTGGCCTTCCCCCGCGGGAGCGGGAGGCGAGCGAATCGCATCGTTCGATGCCGTCGTCATCGGCGCGGGCCACAACGGGCTCGTCGCGGCGAACTACCTGGCCAAGGCAGGGCTCCATGTGGCCGTGGTCGAA
The DNA here is from genome assembly GCA_021788795.1 of Thermoplasmata archaeon. Lineage (GTDB taxonomy): Archaea > Thermoplasmatota > Thermoplasmata > RBG-16-68-12 > RBG-16-68-12 > RBG-16-68-12. The sequence goes on from JAJYKG010000024.1 coordinate 5,402, forward strand.
CGCTCCGACCGGGTGGGGGGCGCGTGCGTCACGGACGAGATCGCCCCCGGGTTCAAGGTGAGCGCCGCGGCCTATGTCTCGGGGCTGTTCCGGCCCCAAATCATCGAGGACCTCGAGCTCGACAAGTTCGGCCTGCGGCAGATTGCGTTCGACCCGCAGGCCTTCTGCCCGTTCCCCGACCGCCGCTACCTGCTCCTGTGGAGCGACGTCGAGCGGACGTGCAAGGAGATCGAGCGCTTCTCGAAGAAGGACGCGGAGGGCTACCGCCGGTTCAGCGACTTCTGGTCGTCGTTCTACGAACTCATTGAGCCCATGCTGCTGTCCCCGCCCGCGGCGGTGGCGGACCTCATGGACCTGATGCGGGGCCCGGAGGCGGAGGAGCTGCTGCGCCGCCTCCTGTTCTACAGCGCCGAGGAGCTCCTGGATGAGTACTTCGAATCGCCGGAGGTCAAGGCGGCCCTGGCGAACCAGAGCATCATCGGCCACTTCGCGGGGCCCTCGTCCCCCTGCACCGCGTTCACGCTCAGCCACAACCTCCTCGGGAACATCAACGGCGTCGTCGGCGCATGGGGCTTCACCGTCGGAGGCATGGGCGGCATCCCGGACGCCCTCGCCGCGGCCGCGCGCGCCCGCGGTGTCGAAATCCTCCTGAACTCTCCTGTGGAGCGCATCCTGTCGCGTGATGGCCAGGCGACGGGCGTACGCCTTCGCGGCGGCCGCGTCCTCGAGGCGCGCGCGGTGCTCTCGACCGCGGACCCGAAGCGCACGTTCCTCGGACTCGTGGACCCGGGCTCCCTCCCGGAGGAGTTCCTCCGGGCCGTGCGGAACATCAAGATCCACGGCGCGGCGATGAAGGTGAACCTCGCGCTCTCCGAACTCCCGGACTGGACCGCCCTGCCGGGCGGCCCGGGCCCCCAGCACCGCGGGTCCACGTACCTGTGCCCGTCCCTCGAGTACGCGGAAGAGGCCTTCGCGGACGCGAAACGCGGCACCCCCTCTCGGAATCCCTGGATGGAGGCCGTGACCCAGAGCGTCCTCGACCCGAGCGTCGCTCCGCCGGGGAAGCACACGATGTCCGTGTACGTCCAGTACACTCCCTACCGCCTGGCCTCGGGGAACTGGGACGACCTCAAGGCATCGTACGCGGACCGCGTGTTGGAGACCGTGGCCGAGTACGCGCCGAACGTCCCGCGGGCGGTGATCGCGCGCGAGATCCTGACCCCGCTCGACCTGGAGCGGCGCTTCGGCCTCACGGAGGCCCATCAGTCCCACGGGGAGATGGGCCCCGACCAGTCCTTCTCGTTCCGCCCCGTGCCGGGCTGGTCAAGCTACCGCATGCCCCTGAAGGGCCTGTACCTTTGCGGCGCGGGCGCGCACCCCGGAGGCGGCGTCATGGGCGCGCCGGGCTACAACGGCGCGCATGCCGTCCTCGAGGATTGGCCCTCCCTGCGGGCCTGAGCGCGGTCCTTCCCCCCCCGTGCCGGGCGTCCCGTACTTACCATATCCTCATGTTTTTCACGGGCCTACCGGCGGGGCATGCCCTGCGGGACGGGAGCCGCACAAGCCTCTCGCCGCGCGGAGCTCTCGACGCCCGGCCGCGGCTCGGCGGGTCGACGGGAAGGGAGGTGAACACCATGTCGGTATTGCGCACGACGTTCCTTGAGCGCGGCGAGGAGAATCTGATTCACGAGCAGAGCCTGAAGTCCCTTCGGGAGATCGGCGTCCTGGTCCACAGCGAGTCCGTGCTCCGGATGCTGAAGGAGGCCGGCGCCGACGTCAACGCGAAGTCGGAGATCGCGAAGATCCCCGAGTCCATGGTGAAGGACGCCCAGAAGAGGGCGCCGAAGCGCATCCGCTACGCGGCCCGCGACCCCAAGTGCGACTTCGAGATTCCCACGAAGCGGTGGCCCTTCACCGCGTCGAATGGGCTCGCGGTGCACATCGCGGACCTCGAGACCGGGAAAGACCACCCCTCCACTCGCGCGGACCTCGCAGCCTTCTCGCGGCTCGCGGACGCCCTCGACCCGATCGACTACCTGTGGACCTCCCTCACGGCCACGGACGTCCCCGAGGTCTCTCACGGGCTCCACGAGCTCTGGGTCACGCTCCAGAACACGACGAAGCACGTGGAGAGCATCACCGTGGCCGGGTCGGAGGACGCGAAAGCGCAGATCGCGCTCGCGGCCCTCGTCGCGGGCGGCCCGGAGGCCCTCCGCAAGCGCCCCCTGATGTCCGTCGTCGCCTGCCCGACGGCCCCGCTGACGTACAACCGGGTGGCGGTCGAAGCCCAGGTGGAGTTCGCCCGCGCGGGCGTTCCGGTCCTGGGCATGTCCATGTCCCTCGCCGGCGCGTCGAGTCCGGTGACGATCGCGGGGACGATCGCGAACCTCAACACGGAGAACCTCGCGAGCCTCGTGATCAACGAGGTCGCGGCCCCGGGGTCGCCCTACATCTACACGTCGGACTCGACGCCCGTGGACATGCGCACGGGCTACATCGACTACACCGCGCCGGAGGCGCCCATGATCAGCGCGGCCGCAGCCCAGATGGCGCGGCGGTACTCCCTGCCGTGCATGACCTCGGGGTGGGGCGCGGCGGTCGGGACCGACATGGGCCTCCCGGCGTTCTCCGAGCTCGCCTCGATCCTCCTCGCGGCGATGGCGGGCACGGACCTCTCCGCCGGGATGGGCGGACTGGACCACGCGAAGGGGGGCTCGTACGAGATGATGGTCCTCGACGCGGCGATGTGGGAGGACCTTCGGTCCCTGATGCGCGACATGCCGACGACGGAGGAGACGGTCGCCCTCGACGTCGTGAAGGCGGTGGGCCAGGGCAACACGTTCCTCCGGCATCCGCACACGCTCCGGAACTTCAAGCGGGAGTTCTACTTCCGCGACCGCCAGGCGCTCGCGTGGCAGGCGACCCTCTCGAGCCGCATGATCCCCGAGGCCCGCGGCATCGCGAAGAAGATCCTGAAGGACCACACGGTCCGGCCGCTCGACAAGGACGTCCAGAAGGAAGGGGACGCGCTCATCAAGGCTTACGAGAAGGAGCACGTCGCGGCGTGAGCGTCACGCGGCCCGCAGGAGCTCCTTGCTCCCTTCGTCGACGACCCGCGCGAGCTCCCGTCGCACATCCGCGTCGAGGGGCGTGGGCTCGTGCTCCCGGAGGATCTGGCGGGCCCGCTCCTTCGCGGCCTCCTGGATCGGCCGGATCCCCTCGGCCTTGGCCTTGTCCATGGTCCGCTTGTCCCAGAGCGGGGAGTTGCGCATCTCCCCCTCGCGGAGGTACTTCATCGTGTGCCGCTGCGCGAGGAAGTTCCCCATGGGCCCGACCTTGTCGATGACATCGAGCGCGAGGCGGTCCTCGTCCACCTCGATGCCGCGGATGAGCCGGAACACGTCCGCGTAGGTCTCGTCGTCCAGGACCATCATCGCGAGGGAGCCGCAGTTCTCCCACGCCCCTCCGATCCCCGAGAGGTTGTCCGCCCCCGCGAGCGCGGGCGGCAGCGCGGCCATCATGCGCTCCAGCCCCATCTGGAGGTCCCACCCGTTCGCGTCCGTGGTCACGCCGTAGACGTCGGCGGTCATGTGGTAGCGGTGGGCGATCTGGACGGTCGCCGCGGACACAAGCCCCAGCTCCGGGAGGCCCCACAGGTTCTTCCCGGACCGCAGGTCGAGGAGGCTCAGGCGGCCCGAGTACTGCGTCGGGATCTTCGGGTCCACCGTCTGGAGGAGCATCACGCCCGCGAGGAGCTCCGCGTTCTGCTGTGCGAGGCCTCCGGCGAGGGAGAGCGGTGCGGTCCCTCCGGCGATCGGGCAGGGCACGATGTCTATGGGGACGCCGTTCGAGGCCGCGAGGAGGATCACGTCGCACACGTGCTCGTCGTACGTGAGGGGGCTGCTTGGCGAGCCGTAGAGGGTGAAGATGGGTCTCTTCCGGAACGCCTCCGCGCTGCCGGCCACGGCGGCGCCCATCTTGAGGAGGATCTCGACCTCGGCGGTCCGGAGGGCGTACCCTGAGGCGGACTTGGACGTGTTCTCGAGCATGGCCTGCATCGTCTTGAGCACGTGCACGGGCGGCGGGACGTCCGTGGCGACGACGAGCGGGCTGGCCGTGTGGCAGTGCTCGAGCGCATCCTGCACCCGGCTCGCCTCCTCGACGTCCCGGAGGGTCGAGCTGCGCATCGCACCGGTCTCGAGGTCGAGGATGGCGGGGTTGCCTCCGAGGGCGTGGCTGAACGTGTGCTCCCCGTCGAACGCGACGTCGTTCCTCGGGTCGCGCGCGTGGTAGGTGCCGTAGCGCGGGATCTTCCGGATGGCCTCCTCGACGACGCTCCGCGGGAACGTGAGGACGTTCCTCCGGCTCGGGTGCGGCACCGCTCCCCGTGCCTCGAGGCGCTCGAGAGCCCCCGCGTGGTCGAACCGCGCCCCGGTCTTCTCGAGCAGCCGGAGGGACGCGTCATGGATCGCGTCGAGCTGCTCCTCGGTCAGGACCTTGAGCCGGGCGGGGTTCCGGATGCCTTGCATGGCGTCGCCTCCTCGTTCCCGCGGGAGGGCCGGTGCCCGGCGCGGGTGCGTGCGGGACCGGGGGTCCAGGCTATGAAGCCTAAGCTCTTACAACACGGAGTCTCCGGGCCGGCCCCGGTGCGGAAGCCCTGGCGCGGGACTACCGCGGCTCCGGGAACGCCCGCTCGAAACCGCTCCGCAGGTTCTCGAGGACGGACGGCACGAGACCGCGTGGCGTCGCCCGGAGGCCGCAGTCCGGCGTGACGTATCGGATGTGTTCCTCGCCCACGCGTCCTGCGATTTCCCGCAGGAGGGCGGCCACCGTGGGAGCGCCCATCAAGTCGCCCGGGTCCGAGATCTGCACGTCGATGCACCCGGCCCCGAGGGACATGTCCGCGTCGTCCCACGGCCCCGGTCCGAGGAGGCCGAGGTTCTCGCGCTCGGACCGCCCGGCGAACGCGAGGTTCAGCGTGGAGACGCTGCCCAGGCGGTGCAGGGCGCCGAGCGCCTTCGACCGGACGAGTCCGCCGCACACGTGGAGGCTCGCGCGCTCCCGCGGGACTTCCGAGGCGATGGCGTCGATTCGCCGCAGCGCGGGGCCATAGTCCCGCATCCCCTGGGAGAGGATCGGGTCGTCGATCTGGAGGTGGGCGCCGCGGCGGCCGATCTCGCGGGCGACGGGCCGGAGGGCCTCCGTGAGGTCTTCGTGGAGCGTCGGGTCCAGCGCGCTCCCGTATGCGGGTCCCGCGCCGGTGGATGCCGCGGCCATCAGGAACGTCGTCGGCGCGGTGAGCGCGACCTTGAACGCCAGCTCTGGGAAGGCCGCGCGCAGGAGGTCCAGGTCGCGCACCTTCGGGAAGCCCGCCGGATCGTCGAGCGGGCGGATGCGCGCCACGATCCGTGGCACTCCGGATCGCATCTCGATGCCCGGGAACGAGGCGTAGAGGGAGAGCATGTCGCCGCGGGGCTCCCCGTCCGTGAGCAGTCCGAACCCGTGCTCGCGCTGGAGGGCGACCGCGGCGCGGAGGGCCTCCTCGGTCGCTCCGTCGGTGGGAGGGAGGCTCCCGATTCCGGTCAGGATGGGGCGCGTCGACACCCTTCACCTCGATGGCATCCGGGGAGAATGCGTCCCGACGCTTCAAATTCGCGGGCGCCGCAGACCTGCGCGGGCATGCGAGGTAGCCGCCCTCCTTCCTTTCTCGCATCGCTTAGCGAACAACCCGTACTGCTCTTAGGGAGCCATTAAATAAATCTTGGAACGCTCGAACCGGTGGGAGGCCGCTGCGATGACGGGCGCGTCGACGTTCTCATCGACAGGAATCTTTGTCCGCGCGCTCGCGACCCTGCCGCGGTCCCCGAGGACCCTGCGTCGCCAGGAGGTGGAACATGGAGATACATGAGCAAGTGCCGGAGATGGTGAAGCCGCTCGGGCGAGTGCTGCACCGGCATGCGAAGCTGAACCTTCAGCTCAACCGCGCGCTGGCCCCGTTCGAGAATTCGGCCAAGGTGCTCATGTTCAGCTGCAACATGTGCGGCCAGTGCCTCCTTCACGAGAACGGGTACACGTGCCCGATGAACTGCCCCAAACAGCTCCGCAACGGGCCCTGCGGCGGCGTGCGGATGAACGGGCACTGCGAGGTCAAGCCCGAGATGGAGTGCGTCTGGCTCAAGGCGGAGCGCCGCTCGCGCATCTTCCCGGGTCGCTACCTGTTCCTGCGGATCCATCCGCCGCTCGACTGGCGCAAGAAGGGGAGCTCCGCCATCCTGAACGCGGTGGCCGGTTGGCCCGGGGACGTGAAGGCGAACGGGAAGGAATGACCATGATCCCCGCCAACCCCGTGCGGGGACGCTTCGAGCGCGCGCTGCGCTCGGGCCGCCCCGTGGTCACCTGCGAGATCGGGAGCCCGGACGGTTCCGATCCCGCCGACGTCCGCAAGCGCGCGAAGCTCGTGCGGGACTACGTCGACGCCGTCAACGTCCCGGACAACACCGGAGGCGTCGTCCACGCGGCTCCCATCGCGGCGTGCGCGATCCTCGCCCAGGAAGGCATCGACCCCATCCTCCACATGACCTGCCGCGACCGGAACCGCATGGCCCTCCAGAGCGACATGCTCGCGGCCTCCCTCCTCGGCATCCGGAACATCCTGTGCCTGACCGGGGACCACATGATCCACGGCGACCAGCCGGAGACGAAGCCCGTGTACGACGTGGATTCCGTCATCCTCCTGGAGATCGCGAGCCACTTGACCCGCCAGGGGAAGTACATCAGCGGGCGGGAGATCGACCCGCCCCCGGACCTCTTCCCCGGATGCGCCGCGGAACCGTTCGCGCCTCCTTACGAGTGGCGCCCCCTGCGCCTGAGGAAGAAGGTCGAGGCGGGCGCGAGATTCGTGCAGACGCAGATCGTGTTCAACGTGGAGCGGTTCCGCGAGTACATGGGCCGCGTGCACGACCTGGGACTGGACAAGCAGGTGCCCATCCTCGCGGGCGTCGCGCCCATCCGGTCCGTGAAGGCGGCCACGTTCATGCGGGACGAGGTGCCCGGCATGGAGGTGCCTGACGCGCTCGTGCGACGGATGCAGGCCGCGGGCGACGACAAGAAGAAGCGCGAGGCCGAGGGCATCGCGATCTGCGTCGAGATCATCGAGGAGATCCGGAAGATTCCGGGTGTCGCGGGGTTCCACATCATGCCGATCAACTGGGAGTCGGCGGTGGGCAAGATTTCGAAGGAGGCCCACCTGCAGCCCGCGATCGGAGCGCCGAAGCTGCCGCCGGACGCGCCCAAACCCACCGCCGCGGCCGCCCCCGCCGCCATGCCCCCGGTCCCCGTCCCGCTCGCACCCAAGGTGTAGGAGGAGGTACCATGAAGACCGTGTTGTCGTCCGAGAAGAAGACCGTTGTGATCAGCCCCGACGACCCGTTCGTGGTGATCGGGGAACGCATCAACCCGACGAACCGGAAGAAGCTCGCGGAGGAACTCCGTCGGTTCGACTACACCCGGGCCAAGGTGGACGCGCTCGCCCAAGTCCAGGCGGGCGCCCAGGTCGTCGACGTCAACTGCGGCGTGCCCGGCGCGGACGAACCCGCGATCCTGAAGGCCGCCGTCGAAGTCCTCCAGGCGACGGTCGACGCGCCGCTCTCCCTCGATTCCTCCGTGCCGGAGGCCCTCGAAGCGGCGCTCCCCGTGTACAAGGGGAAGGCCCTCATCAACTCCGTCACGGGCGACGACCGCCTCCTGGACCGTCTGCTCCCCATCGTCAAGAAGTACGACGCGCGGGTGATCGGCATCACCCACGACGAGTCGGGCATCCAGAACGACCCGAAGGCGCGGCTCGCCGTGGCGAAGAAGATCGTGGCGCGGGCGGAGGAGCACGGCATCCCGAGGGAGAACGTCATCATCGACCCCATCTGCATGCCCATCGGCGCGAACACCAAGCTAGGCGCGGTCACCCTCGAGACGATCCGCCTCGTGCGCCAGGAGCTCGGGGTCAACCTCTCCATCGGCGCCGGGAACGTCGGGTTCGGCCTGCCCGACCGGCCGACGCAGACCGCCGCGATCATCCTGCTCGGGATGTCTCTCGGGCTGACGGCTTCCATCGCGAACCCCCTCGAGCACGAGATCTACCGCGCGGTGCTGGCCGGTGATCTGATGCTCGGGAAGGACGGGTTCGGGATGAAGTGGATGGGCTACTACCGAAAGCGGGAGGCGGAGGCCAAGGCCGCCGCCGCAGCCGCGGGCGAGGTGCCCAAACCGGCCGCGTGACCCCTGCGACCCTCCTCCCGCCCTCGTCGACCGTGCGACAGGCCGCGCCCTTTTGAGGGCGACCGAAAAGGTCTTTCCCCAACCTCCGTCTACCCGCCGGGGAGGAGAGCCGTGGCGAAGAAGGCGGGACCCGCGGTCGGCACGAAGGGCGCCGGCGACTACTACTGGAAGAAGTACGAGGAGTACTTCCCCAAGTACTTCTGGGCGGACGAGACGCGGCTCGCGAACATCGTACTGAAGAGCGCGAAGGGGTCCACCCTCCTGGACGTCGACGGCAAGGAGTACATCGACCTTACGAGCCAGTGGTCGACGAACAACCTGGGCAACGTCCATCCGGAGATCCTCGAGGCCACCGTGGACGCGCTCGAACGGTACGGCTTCCTCATCTACTTCATGAACCCGCACCTCCCGATGATCGAGCTCGCGGAGAAGCTCCTCGAGATCCGCCCGTCGCCCAACCTCACCCGCGTCTTTCTCGAGCTCTCGGGCACCGGCGCCTCCGAAGCCGCGGTGAAGCACGCGGTCGAGGGCAGCAACCGCCCGCTCATCCTGAGCCTCATGGGGCAGTACCATGGCCTGAGCATCGGCGCCACCGCGATCGGGAGCCTCGGGGCCCGGTGGCGGCGGCATTGGGAAGCCTTCTCCGGAGGCGCCGTCCACTCCCCGTACCCCATGACCTATCGCCGTCCCGAGGGCATGACCGAGGACGAGTACGGCGAATGGTGCCTCGGGTTCCTCGAGGACCAGCTCCTCCGGTATGTCGCGCACCCGGAGCGCATCGCGGGGGTGATCTTCGAGCCCGTGGCCCTCGAGGTAGGCCAGCGCCGTCGCCGAGCCCGCGAGAAGG
>JAJYKG010000285.1 GCA_021788795.1 Thermoplasmata archaeon
TTGCGAGCTCGACGCGCATGCCCGCGTAGGAGCCGCAGTTCTCGCTCATGACGCCCTGGTAGAACCCGGACTTGTAGACCTCCGCTTTCGCGGCCGCGAGCTTGTCCTTCTCGCGCTGGTCCTTGATCCCTAGGCGCTCGACGACCTCCTTCGCGGGGAAGGGCCCCCATCCGGCGGTCTTGATGATCGGGACGGGCTCGATGCGGCGGATCCGCTCCGCGTCCAACCCGTACTTCGCCATCAGGGCGTCGTCGGCCTGGACCTGCCGCAGGGCCACGTAGTCGTCCGGGGCGTCCGAGGGGACGCTCGTCACGATGCCCGTGCCGCGGGCCTGGTCGACGAACGCCGCGGGCAGGACGGGGACCGCGCGGTTGATCATCGGGGCGATCCCATCCTTCCCGACGAGCTCGGATCCGCGGACCTCCGCCTCGCGGGTCACGCGCTTGCCCTGCTCGGCCAGCTTCCTTGCCGCGGGGTCGTTCAGGACCCACCGTTCCCCGTCCACGGAGGCGACCACGTAGGTCGCCTCCGGGTCCACCCAGATGTTCGTCTGCCCGAACACGGTCTCGGGGCGGACCGTGGCCGCGACGAGGATGCGGCCGTCGGCCATGGGGAACTTGAGCAGGGTGAAGGCCTGCGGCGTCACGCCCTCGCCCTCGAGGCGGTCGTGGTCCCCGATGGGGGCCTGGTCCTTGGGGCACCAGATGACCGGGTGCTTGTCGATCTTGACGTAGCCGCCCTCCTTGAGCTTCCGGAACTGCCAGCGCACGAACGCGTCGTAGGGGGGATTCAGTTCGGTCGTGATGAAGGACCGGCGCCAGTCTACGGCGGCGCCAAGGCGCTTCAGGTCCTCCATCGTGGCCGCGGGGAAGACCTCGATCCAGTGCAGGGGGTCCGCGAACCGCGGGACCTCGGCGCGGGGGATGCCCATCTGCTCGAGGATCCGGACCTGGCCGGGCTCGCCCTCCGCGACGCGCTTGGCGGCGCCCAGGATCGGGAGTCCGGTGCAGTGGAACGCCTGCGGGTGCAGCACGTTGTAGCCGCGCATGCGGCGAAAGCGGGACTGGAACTCGGCTCGGAGGAAGGAGACGCCGAAGCCCAGGTGCTGGTAGCCCGACATGTACGGATACGGGACGTTGGAATACCACTTCGGCCGTCCGGGCTCGGCCGTGGCCTCGAACACGTGGGCCTGGGCCCAGGCCACCTGCCACCGCCGCTCGATCGCCGCGAAATCGAGGGCGACGCGAGCGGGCGGCCTCGGCGCCGACGGACGCCCGCGGGGGGCGCGCCTCTCGCGGCGGCGCACGCCGGGCCGCACGGGACGCGTCTTCCGTATGACGGTACGCGGTCGCGGTCGCGCGCGCGTGCGACGGGCGGCCGGGGCGCGCGGGGCGGGACGGACCTTGCGCCGGGTCTCCCGCCGTGGGGTCGGATGGGGGCGACGCTGCGGCTTGGGAGGGGACCTCCGCTTCCTCTGGACCGCTCGAACCCGCGGACGGCGGCCTCGCGGCCGGCGTGCGGGCGCGCCTCTCTTCCGCTTCGCCACGGCCGCCTGAACGGACGCCCATCGTAAAGCTTTTCGTAGCGCCGCGACGGGAGAGATGGGGGACGCGGTGCTCCGTCCGTCGGGGCTTGGTTGCATCGGGCGGGGCGGATAAAAATCGGGACCGGGGCTCCGGCGGATCTCGACGGGGGCGATGGCGGTGGTGTCATACGGTGTATGACGCTTGACAAAACCCATTTATATAGACCTCCCGGATACGACCCATCAACACGCCAGAATCATGCGGAGAAGGACGGGATGACTCGCGTCATACCGACCGCGTGAAGTGGGCGGGATCGGGATGGACGACAACGAGCGGATCACACTGCGGCTCGAGAAGGAGAACCTCGAGCTGATCGACGCGTTCTTGAAAGAGAACAAGTCGTATGACAGCCGCTCCCAGCTCGTCCGCGATGCCGTCCAGTCGTTCATCCAGGGCCTCCGGGGCGAGGGCAACACCGTGTCGATCCGCGTCCCGAAGTACTACCTGGACCTGATCGACCGCCTCGTGACGGACGGGTACTTCCTGAGCCGGGAGCACGCGATCGTCCGCAGCATCGAGGAATGGTTCACGCGGGAGCGGGTGAAGGAGATCCAGGACCACCGCCAGGAGATCGACAAGACGACGGGCAAGGTGGTCAGCGTCTCCAACGGCGCCAAGGACGGAGTGATCCCGCCATGAGCCGCGGGGCGTGTCGGATGCCGGAAGGGAGTTCCCCTGCGACAGAAAAAGGGAATGGGATGGGATCGGTCATGAAGGGATGGGATGCACACCTTCGGACGGGGAATTCCTCTCCGGCCTCCCTCGATCGCGCATCGAGGGGCGTATGCGAGGCGGAGGCTAGGTGAATGATACCCCGAGACTATGTCGACGAAGTCATCAACGGACTGTTTGAGGACGCCGTCGACCCCAAGATCAGCGTCGTCGGAGTCGGCGGCGCGGGCGGAAACGTCGTGAGCGCGCTCTACGACCGCGACCTGAAGGGCGTCGAGACCGTGGCCGTCAACACGGACCCGGCCGGCCTGTCGAAGACCGAGGCGGACCTCAAGGTCCTCCTGGGCCACGTGGAGGGCGAGGACCGCGTCGCCGCGGCCCGGACGTCCGCGGAGGCCTCCGAGGACAACCTGAAGGACAGCCTGTCCTCGGACATCGTCTTCATCGTCGCGGGCATTGCCCCGATCGTCGGAATCGCGATAGTGATGGCGACGATCCCGAAGGAGAAGCCAACAGCGAGCAGCGAGCAGCGAGCGTGACCGTGCCCATCCCCCGCAGCGTCACCTCTTAACTCTTCTACGAGGGCGCAGACACCCGCCTCACGCTCTTCTCGTCGGTCGGGAGCCACGATGCGACCGCG
>JAJYKG010000286.1 GCA_021788795.1 Thermoplasmata archaeon
TGGGCCACGACGACGTATCCGGCGACGCCGGCCATGGCGAGCAAGCTCACCAGGACCGACACCGCGAAGGCGGTCGTCTTCATAGGATCCGGCCCGTTCGACGGCGGAGGTGGGGTTAACGTTTCTTGGACGGGGATGAAAGGGCCCCTTAAGGCCGACGCGAATGCCCGTTTTTGCTGGGTCGAAACCTCCGGGTCGCGGGAACGAAGGCCCGGGCTCCCGGGCCACGCCCGCCGAGACGTCCGGTCGGTACGGCGGTTCCGGCCCCCTCGAGGGACCGCTCTCAGCCAGGGGGCCGCTCCGTCCGGAGCCGCTCGTCGAGGGCCGCCAGCTTGGGGTGGACGAACGCCCCGTCCTTCTCAATCAGCTCCCCGTCCAGGTAGACCGTGGGCTTCAGCGTCACCCCGTCGATGTGGCTCTTGGCCAGGGTGAACCCGCCCTTGAACGAGGCCATCTGGGACCCGAAGCCGGTCACGAACACGCCGTAAGCGCGCTCGTCCTCCAAGATCTTCCCAGTGATGCCCGCGCCGGGGTTGAAGCCGAAGCAGAAGTGGGCCACGTTGGCCATCTTCGGGTCGCGGAAGTGGCGGATCCAGTCCCGCAGGATCCCCGCCGCCTCGCCGTCGCCGAACGAGACAATGCGTCCCTTCGACAGCTCGAGGCGGATCGGCTCCCGGAGCGGCGCCAGCGGGTCCGGCGGCCACACGGTGCCGTCCAGGACGAGCGTCCCGCGGATTGTCGACTCGACCGCGGCCCAGGAAATCTGGCCACCGAGGTAGCAGTCCCGGCCCGGGATGACGCACTCGCCGGTGTCCAAGATGATGGGCCGCTTCCCGAGGCCGAAGGTGAGGTCTGTGCCCGCGGGCGAGGTGACCCGGATCTCCTTCCCCTTCGCGGTCATCCTCTGGAGCGTCACGCCGAAGGCCTTGAGGGCGGGCAGGGACACGTTGCCGATCGTGCGGATCATCATGTCCGCGTCCATCCCCGTGAGGCAGAGGTGGCGCGCTCCGGCGTCCATGGCCCGCTGGAACGACCGGGTCGTGATCAGGTACGTCCGGGCGAACTCGACGAGGACGTCCGCCTTCTTCATCGCCTCCGCGAACGGCGTCGGCGGCTCCGTCCCGGGCGGCCCCTTGATCCGGTACCACACCTCGAGGGGCACGCCGCCGCGCGCCTCGACGGCGTCCACGGTCGCGCGCACCACGCTCGCGTCCGCGGCCGGGTCGCCGTACACGATCACCGTCTCGCCCTTCTTGAGCCGCAGCAGGTCCCTCGCGAGGACCGTCGCGGCGCCCTGCACGTCCGTCATGCTCTTCGACCTCCCTTCGTGTGCTTGCGCTCGATTGGAACGAACTTCTCCTTGAATCCGAAGTACCGCGGTCCGAACGCCTCCACGCCGCGCGGCGTGCGCCAGATCGCGTGCGCGGGCAACCCGAACGCCGCGATGGGCTGGCCCTTCTTCAGCCAGGGGTTCAGGATCGGCGCGTGCGTCTCGACGTCCAGGAGGCAGACCAGGTCGGGGGCCGTCACGTCCGCCTTCCCGTTCTTCCAGGCCATGATGTTCTCGTTCTTGAACCAGATCCGGTACCGTGACCCGCGGTCCTCGTCGACGCCGCGGAGGCTCATCTCGCCGAAGGTGAAGCCCTGCGTGTCCTCGTACTTGCAGTCGGAGGCGGCGACGCCGCGGAACAGGAGGTAGCCGTCCGTCGCCGCGAGGACGGCGTCGACCACGTCCCCGCGCTTCTTCCGGATCGCGTGGCCCACCTGCTCCGAGAAGGTGAGGGAGCGGAGGACGAGCCCCTTGCGGAGCTCGCCGAGGCGTCCCGGGTGGTCCGCCACCCCGACATGGCCGCCGCTCGCCACGGCCATCGCGCGCACGAGCGCCTCCGCGTGGAAGTCATCGGCCACGTGCTGGACGACCGCCTCGTCCCCGAACTTGTTCCCGATGCCCATGGGGGCGATCGGGATGCCGGCGACGAAGTACGTGGAGTGCTGCAGGTCCGGCACGGAGCGGCCCGCGCCGTCCGCATCCAGGGCCGGGAGACCGAGCTGGGCGGCGACGGAGAGGGCCGCGGCGGTGTTCCCGCCGCCGAGCTCCGTGGCGACCGTGGTCCCGAACGTGACGCCGAGGTGCCGCTCGAGGACCCGCGCGGCGAGCAGGCACTCCTGGCCCTCGTGGGGGGCCGCGGCCGCCCGGAACGCGGTCTTCCCGCTGGGCGCCAGGCTCCCGCAATAGTACGGCGTGCACGCCCACGTCTCCGGCGGCAGCTCGTCCGGGTCCGCGAGCCGGATGGCGCGGCCCGCGCGCAGGTCCGCGCGCACCGTCTTCAGCCCCGCCTCCAGCGATCCTCCGCCGCCCGTCCCCAGGAACGCCGCCCCGATCAAGATGTCCTGCAGATGCTCCCACTCCAGTGTCCTCATGTCGCGACCTCCTTCTGGATCTCCTCGACGAAATGGCAGGCCACCCAGGTCCTCCCGACCTCCCGGAGCAGGGGCTCCTCCTCCGCGCAACGCGTCTGGGCCCAGGGGCACCGCGTGCGGAAGCGGCATCCGGACGGCGGCTCCAGGGCGGACGGGATCTCGCCCTTGAGGGGCACGTGGGTCCGCGCCCGCTCCGGGTCGGGCAAGGGCACGGCGTTCCGCAGCGCCATGGTGTACGGATGCTGGCCGTGCTGGAGGACATCGACCGCGCCGCCGACCTCCATGAGCTTCCCGAGGTACATGACGCCGACGCGGTCGGCCAGGTAGCTCACGAGCGCGAGGTCGTGCGTGATGAAGAGGTACGTCAGGCCGAGATCCTTCTGGAGCTCCTTGAGCAGGTTGACGATCTGCGCCTGGACGGAGACGTCCAGGGAGGAGGTCGGCTCGTCGAGGACGATGAACCGCGGCTCAGATCG
>JAJYKG010000025.1 GCA_021788795.1 Thermoplasmata archaeon
ACTACACTAGGACGAGGTCACGCCGACGACCGGCGTGAACGTCCATGTGCCGTTCACGTCGTGGAGCGACGCGGCCAGACTGATGTCGATGGTGACCGACGTCGTCTGCCCGGACGAGATCGTGAACTGGCCGGCGATCTTCATCGTGCCGTTGTCCGGCGGCACGGTGACGGTCAGGATCGTGCTGCTCCCGGTCTGCTGCGCGGTCACCTTGACCACGGACAGCCGGATCTGCTGGTAGTGGCCGGGGCTCAGCGAGATCTTGCCGAGCAGCGTGGACGTGTTCGTCAGGGTGGCGAGGTCCACGGTCCGCTCCGTCGAGCTCACGTTCCACGAGGCGTTCTGCCCGGACTGGTGGATGGACACGCCGGAGAACGTGACCCAGACGTGCTCCCACTGGCCGGGCGCGTCCTTCACGTACACGGCCACGGCCCCCTCGTAGAGGAGGAAGTAGGCGGCGATGCCGCCCACAAGGACGAGGGCCGCGATCGCGACGGCCACAAGGCGCGCATGCTTCATGGGTATCGCGAGAACCGTGGTGCTCCGCGGGGATAAGGTTTCTTGGACGGCCCTCGAAGCGCCCGGCCGCGGAACTGTGCATCCGTGCCGATTTCTGCTGCGGCGCCCTCAGTCGCCGCCCGTGGCGATCCCGAGGCCGATGCAGCAGCGGCAGCCGTCGCGCTCGCCGCAGAAGGGGCAGACGCACGCGCACTCGTCCAGGGGCTGCCCGCAGTCGGGGCAGCTCGGGGTCCATCCAGGGTAGTCGTAGTTCCGCCAGGCCCGGTCGCGCGCGCGGTTCGTCCGCATCCGAATCACCTCACCCTTTTCGTACAGACTTCATATCCGGGGGACTCTATAAGTACGTTCCGAGTTATCGAGGCCGTAGAATCATACGGACGGATGGTCTGGCCACATGTTGACCGGACAGATGTCCGTTTTATTCCGTCCGGAATGTTCCGCGGCTCGGCCGCGGCGTCAGAACGCGACCAGGAGGATTCCGGGGATGAAGAGGAGGAGCGCGGCGATCCGCAGGGGCGTGGCCTTCTCCTTCAGGAACGCGAAGGCGACGAGGGCCGTGACCACCGGCGCGCACCCGCCGACGGCGGTCACGAGCGTGGCGTCCTGGAGGGAGAGCGCCATCGTCGTCGCGACGATGGAGAGGACCATGAGCAGGAAGCCCGCCGCGCCGAGGCCGTAGCTGGCCGGGGAGGGGTTCGGCGGGGGGAACCGCCTGCGCCGCCAGAGGTAGTACGGGGTGCCCGCGGCGAAGTTGGAGAGGCTGTAGAAGAGGAGCATCTGCCACGGGCCGAAGCCCGGGGCGTCCACCGCGGCCTTCGTGAAGATGCCCCAGATGCCCCAGAGGACGAGGATCGCGACGGACAGGGTGACGGCCGCGGGGACCTTCCAGTCGCGGCCGACCGGCTCGTAGGACAGGATGAGGATCACCGCGACCAGGAGGGCCATCCCGACGGTCTCCGCGACGGTGGGCACCTCCCCCAGGAAGGCGACCGCCCCGAGGATCGTGATGATCGGCGACCCCGCGGTAATCGTCGCGACCACGGAGACGTTCCCCCGGAGCAGGGCCTCGAAGAAGAGGACGTAGCCCGTGATCCCGACCGCCGAGGCGATCACCGCGTAGGCGTAGGTCGTCGCGGACGCCGCGAGCGCCTGGCCCGACAGGAGGAAGAGGGCGAGGTACAGGGTCCCGTCCACGAGGGTCACGAAGAGGACCATGGTCACGGCGCCGAGGCGGTCCGTCGCCCGCTTGACGACGACCTGCCCGATGCCCCACGCCGTCATGTCGGTGAGGGCGAGGACGAGCCAGGTCGCGACCACGCCGGCGGGAAGGGGCGGGGCGATATCACCGTTCCGCTAGACGCCCCACGGGAGGCGCTGCGCGAGCTCCGGCGGCAGCCCGACCTTGTGGATCTCCGCGACGACCGCGCCGACGTCGTAGGGGACGCGGCGCTGGAGCACGCCGCGCGTCCAGGTGTCCAGGAGCGCCCACGCGGCGCGCGGGTCGCGGTCCCGCGGCTGGCCCACGCTCCCCGGGTTCACGAGGACGCCGTACCGGGAGGTGTAGGCCATGGGCAGGTGGGTGTGGCCCAGGACGACGAAGGAGGCGCTCGCCATCCGCACGAGGGCCTCGTCCGCGGCCCAGGGCATGACGTACTCGTCGTCGTTGCGCGGGCTGCCGTGGTACATCGCGACGACGCCCTCCGCGGTGCTCGCCCGCGTGCGGTCCTCGAGGAACTTCAGGTATCCGACGCTCGCGGGCGTGAGGACGACCCGCGTCCACCGGATCGCGGCGGCCGCGAGCTCGTTGAACCACGAGGTGTCCCCGGTCAGGGCGGCGCGGTCGTGGTTCCCGCGGATCGCGCGCACCTTGCGGTCCTTCAGGACCCGGACGACCTCGTTGGGCCAGGGGTGGTAGCCGACGAGGTCCCCCGCGACCCAGATCTGGTCCGCGCCGAGGTTGTCCACGTCCCGGAGGACGGCCTCGAGGGCGGGGAGGTTCGCGTGGACGTCGGCGAGGAGGGCGATGCGCATGGCCGGGGCGCAATGACGGCGCGGCTATTTCAGGGAGACCGTGGGGCCGGCGTTCCGCGGATCCCGGAGTTACCCTTAAGTAAGGGTAACTGCATGCGGGAGGCGATGCAGGTCGGCTGTGGCTTCCGCGTGAAGGAGATCAAAGGCCACGACTACGTCTACTTCTGGCACTACGAGGACCGCGGCGGCCGGAGCCGCCAGATCCACGTCTACGTCGGCGCGAGGCGGTCGCCGGCCACGGCGCGCCGCCTGGCGGCCCTCCTCGAGGCCTACTACGCCCGCGTCGCGGGCGACCTCGCCCGGGAGCTCGCGGCGCACCGCCTGGCCGCCGCGAGCCTCCGATGACGGCGCCGGCCCCGGACGCACGCCATGGGGGCTTCCTACCAGGAATCCGGTACATGGAAGCCCGAGCGCAAGTTTATCACCTAGGAGGCATGTCGCTAGGGCATCCGGGGTCAACCCGGATAGGAAATACGTAATGGACGAAGAGAGAGGCGGCAGACGAGGCGGCTTCGACCGCGGTCCGCGCCAGATGTACGACGCAGTGTGCGCAGACTGTGGGCAAGCCACGCAGGTCCCGTTCAAACCGGACCCTGCCCGGCCCGTCTACTGCCGAGACTGTTTCGCGAAGCGCCGGCCGCGCCGATTCTAAACACGACGGCACAACAGCGACGAACCATCTTAATGCGAGCCTCCCTGGCTGCGGCCGGCGCGGGGCTCACCCTTTTATTTCCGCCATCAGGGTTATCTCGTCCGCCCCCCTTTGCTCCCCGCGATGGACCGTCTTGAGGTGGCCAAGGGCGTCGAGGTGACGCGGGACCTCGCCCTCTTCCTTCGGGAGGAGCGCGCGCTCGTGATCTCCGACCTGCACCTGGGCTTCGAGGGCGCCCTCGCGGAGCAGGGCGTGTCCATCCCGCGCTTCCAGCGGCGCGTCATCCTCGAGCGCCTCGGGAGGATGCTCGACCGCGTGAAGGCCGAGCGGGTCGTCGTCGCGGGCGACTTCAAGCACGAGTTCTCCCGGAACCTGACGGACGAGTGGATCGAGGTGAAGCAGGTCCTGCGCTTCCTCCGGGACCGCGTGACGCCCGTCCTGGTGCGCGGCAACCACGACAACTACCTCGCCACGATCCTGGGCGACCTGGACCTCCCGCTCCAGGAGCGCGCGGACGTGGGCGGCTACACGATCGTCCACGGGCACGAGGAGGTGTCGACCCTCCACCCGATCGTCATGGGCCACGAGCACCCGGCGGTCAAGCTCAAGGACGAGCTCGGGGCCGTCGTGAGCGTGCCCGCGTTCCTGGTGACGGACCGCCTCATCGTCCTGCCCGCGTTCAGCCCCCTCGCCCTCGGCGTGGACGTCTCCGCGTATCCGTACCTGTCGCCCATCCTGAACCGCACGGACATCGACGACGCGCGCGTGATCGGCGCGGACGAGAAGGAGGGGCTGCTGGACTTCGGCCGGGTCCGCGGGCTGAGGGACCTCCGTGCGGCCCTGCTGATGAAGTAATGTCGGGCGAACGGCCCCCGTCCCCTCGCCGGGGGGCCGCGGAGCGTCATGCCTCGTGTACCGGCATACCCCGGTGAAATGACCCCGTACTTGCAGAACTGATTTATGGTGACCCCGCCTACCGCCGAGGAAAGGGGGACCGCGCATGCCCACGGATATCGAAATCGCACAGACCGCGAAGATGCGACCGATTGCGGACGTGGCCGCGGACCTCGGGATGGGCCCGGAGGACCTCGTCCTCCACGGGCCGCACATCGCGAAGGTCCGGCTCGGCGTCGTCGACCGGGCGCGCAAACATCCGCGGGCGAAGCTGGTCCTCGTTACCGCCACCACGCCGACGAGGCACGGGGAGGGGAAGACCCTGACCACCGTGACCCTGGGCCAGGCGGCGAACCGCCTCGGCACGAAGGCCGTGATCACGCTGCGGGAGCCGTCCCTGGGCCCCGTGTTCGGCGTGAAGGGCGGCGCCGCGGGCGGCGGCCGCGCGCAGGTCCTCCCCATGGAGGACATCAACCTCCACTTCACCGGCGACATCCACGCGGTGACCGCGGCGAACAACCTGATCGCCGCGATGATGGACGCCCACGTCTTCCACGGGAACGCGCTCGACGTGGACCCGGGCCGCGTGAACTTCGCGCGCTGCATGGACATGAACGACCGCCAGCTCCGCGCGATCGTGGACGGCCTCGGCGGCCCGAAGAACGGGGTGCCGCGGCAGGACGAGTTCGTGATCACCGCGGCGAGCGAGGTCATGGCCATCCTCTGCATGACGGAGGGCGTCCGGGACCTCAAGGAGCGCCTGCAGCGCGTCCTCGTCGCGTTCAACCGCAGGGGCGGCCCGGTGTGGGCGAGGGACCTGAAGGCGGAGGGCGCCTGCGGGATCCTCCTGAAGGACGCGCTCATGCCGAACCTCGTGCAGACCCTCGAGGGCACGCCGGCCTTCGTCCACGGCGGGCCGTTCGGCAACATCGCGCACGGGCACAACTCGATCCTGTCCGACCGGCTCGCGCTGGGGTCCACGGACATGGTCTTCACCGAGGCGGGATTCGGGTCGGACCTCGGGGCCGAGAAGTTCGTCGACCTCGTGTGCCGCCAGAGCGGGTACGCGCCGAACGCGGCGGTCCTCGTGACGACGGTCCGGGCGATGAAGCACCACGGCGGGATCAAGGAGAAGGCGATCAAGGAGGAGAACCTCAAGGCCCTCGAGGTAGGCCTCCCGAACCTGGACGCCCACGTGCGGATCCTGAAGACGCTGGGCATCACGCCCGTCGTCGCCGTCAACCGCTTCGTGTCGGACACGCAGCGGGAGGTCGACGCGATCGTGGAGCATGCCCGGGGCCTCGGGGTGTCGGCCGCGGCGCACACGGGCTACGCGAACGGCGGCAAGGGAGGCGCGGAGGTCGCGAAGCTCGTGATGGACGCCGCGAACCGGTCCACGGCCTCCCTCCGCTACGTCTACAAGGCGGACGACCCCTTCGAGGAGAAGGTCGCGAAGCTCGCCACGCAGATCTACGGTGCCGACGGCGTGGACTTCGTGAACTCCGCGAAGGACGACCTGAAGCTCGTGGAGAACGCCGGGGTCGCGGACCTGCCCGTCTGCGTCGCCAAGACCCAGATGTCCCTGACGGACGACGAGCGCGCCCTCGGGGCGCCGAAGCACTGGACCCTCAAGATCCGCGGCGTGCGCGTGAGCTCGGGGGCGGGCTACCTGGTCGCCCTCGCGGGCGAGATGATGCGCATGCCCGGCCTCGGGGCCGACCCCGCCGCGGTCCACATGGACATCGACGAGAAGGGCATCATCAAAGGGCTCTTCTGAGCCCGGCCCCATCCCCCTCGGGATGGGGTCCTTTCCCCCGCGGGCCAAGTTCGAGACGGCGGTGGCGGAAGGCAACGCCCTGCTCGCGCGCCACGGATATCCCGAGCGCGGCACGGCCGAGGATCTCGAGGCATGGCTCCGGACGGACACGCCCTATCCGAACCCGGATCCCGCGGACCTCCTCGATTCGCCCTTCCTCGTCGTGCATGAGATCGTCGAGATCTCGGAGGCCAAGAGGCGCGGCCTGCGGATCACGAGGGACGTCATCGTCCGCAACATGGAGACGATCAACGACGCCCACTTGGCCGCCTCGGAGGCGGAGCTCCGCATCGCGGCCGCGACGGGTCAGGTCGAGTATGTGGAATCGCGGTCCGCGGATCTGGAGAGCTGGTGCGAGGACCCCCTGCTCACCCCGTCGCAGCGGGCCGCGTACGGGGCCTTCCGCGACCGGGTCGCGACATGGCTGGAGACGGCGAAGCGCGGAGGGCGGACCGAAGGCCTCTAGCCCGGGACCGTCCCTTCCGGGGACGTGGCCCTCGAGATCCGCCTCTTCACCCTCGCCGACGTGCCCTTCGGCATGCTGCTCACGGACGCGGAGGAATGGTTCCGCGTCCCCGCGGACTGGGCGCGGCTCGTGCGGCTCGAGCCCGAAGGGGCGTTCAAGGCCGTCGTGGACGGCATCCCCGCGGGGACCGCGGCCATCCTGTCCTTCGGCCGGCTCGCCTGGATCCACTCCCTGATCGTCCACCGCGACTTCCGCCGCCGCGGGGTGGGGGAGGCGCTCCTGCGCGCCTGCCTCGACTTCGCGGACCGCCGCGGCATCCCGTGCGTGAAGCTCGACAGCGTGGCGGGCGCGGAGCCCTTCTACGCGCGGCACGGCTTCGCTGAGGAGTACCCGTCCTGGCGGCTCCTCGCGGACGGGCAGACGGGGACGCCGAAGGCGGCGCGCATGCGGCGAGACGACTACCCGGACGTCCTGGCGTTCGACCGGGCCATGACCGGGCTCGACAGGGGCCGGGCCCTCCGGGCCCTCCTAGCCGACTCCCCGGACCGCGCGTTCGTGGACCGGGAGGGCGGAAGGGTCCGCGGGTATGCCCTCCTCCGCTGCGGCGAGCGGCGGGACCCGGTGGGCCCGTGCGTCGCGGACCCGGACGACCCCGGGGTCGCGGCGGACCTCCTCCGTTCCGCGCTCGCGGTTTCGGAGGGCCGCAAGCTGAGGATGTGCGTCGGAGGGTACCAGGAGGCGTCCCTGCGGATCGCCGAGGAACTGGGCTTCGCGCGGGCGGATCACTCCAAGCGGATGTACCGAGGCGAGCCGTTCGCCGAATCGCGGGCATGCTACGCGATGATCTCCGCGGAGAAGGGCTGAGGGACGCCGGCAAAGACACTTATCGGGCCAGAGTCGAACGGCAACGGGTCATGGCGCGAGGTCCGGCGTGGGGGTGAGGGCCTCAGTCGGATGCGTTCCATCCTGCGGGCCCGCTCGTCCGTCGGCATGGCGCCCTGGGCGCCGTCGGCCGTCACGGCCGCGCATGGGCCGAGGTCGTCCTGGACGCGGGTCTCGCTGGCCGTGAACCCGCCGGTCGATCCTTCGGGCCCGTGCGCCCCCTCGTCGGCGAGCGTCCGCTCGACCTTCCGGCTGCCGCCGTACCCGAGGGTGCCCTCCCCGTCGCCTTCGTTGTCGGTTCCTAGGAGAAGGTTAATACCCGGAAGTTGGATTCCGAGCATCGAGGGTAGGGGGCGTCCGTAGCTTCGTTCCAGGAGCGGGATAATGGAGACGCAAAGTTTTTTGCCCTTCCCCCATCTGGGTTGACGTCTATGCTGGCAAACCAGGAGGAGATACTCGCTTCGATCCGCCGCGAGCGAGAGAACTTGGCGTGGGTCACCGGATCAATGCCACAGCTTCGCCGGAAGTTCGGGGACCAGTTCATCGCGGTTCGAGACCGGAAGGTCATCGACCACGATGAGAACTTCGAGAAGCTACTCGCGCGCGTTCGCAAGCTCGAGGATCCGGAGTCGGTCACTCTCGAGTTCGTGAGTGCGCTCGAGCTCGTCTGGATGCTCTAGTTCGGGCGGTCGGATGCGGTCCCCCCTCGTGATTACGGAGAGGGGCGTGGAATGTATTGCCCGATTCGTCTGCCCCAATCGGAAGATTTCCACGACCTTGGACTTCATCGTCGACACCGGGTCCGGCCTCTCCTTCATCGGTTACAAGGACGCCCTGCAAATGGGCGTCGAGTTCGACGAGCTCGGTCCGTACGGCAGGCCCGTCGCCGGGTTCGGCGGCGCGGCCGATGCGCGGCATCTGAGCGACCCCTGCTATGTCTACGTTGACTTCGACAAGGAACTCCATCAGGTTGACCTGCCGGAAGGCGTTCTCGTCTACCGCCCGTCGAGAAAAGGGTCGAAGAGATGGAAGACCGAGGAATCCGTGAGCCTGCTCGGGCGTGACTTCGAGAAGGCGTCTGGCCTGACCTTGGCCATCAACCTGTCACGCGGCGAGGCCTACCTGGAGAAGTAACGGCGCCGGGTAGCCTCGTGCGGAAGCGGACTTGCAACGCCGGGTTCGGCGGCGCGGCCTCCGGCATTCCTCTGGGGTTCCCTGGGAGAGCAACGCACCGCCCCTTCGCATCCTTCCCCCCCGACCCGTCGCATCCTCCCGCATTGTCGACCTTGGCCTCCAGACCCGAGCGGAGGGACCGGCTTGGACGACGATGGGGAACTACCGCTCGACCTGACCCGAAGTCGCGTGACTCGGGCACGGGATGAGGTTGCGCGAGGAGGGAACCTGGGAGTTGCCAGGAGGGCATGGAGGGTCACGGCCGTCCTCGTACCGGCGGGTGATGCGGTCGTCGGACCGACCCTCCAGGACCTTGAGAAACCAGCCGTCGGGATGGGCACCGCGTTCGGACTTCGACATCCCTCGACTTCAGAGAGAACCTTCCCTCCCACCCCCGATCGGCCGTCCACCGCGGAATTGCGCGCAGGTGCGATGGCCTCCGACGGCTCGGTGTCGGGGGTCGCCCCATCCTGCGGGAGATCGGGAATCTTCGGTTCCGGGTCCAACACGACCGGTCGATCTGGCTCGATCCAGACCACTGGACGCCGTGCGAGGAGGTCTCTCGACGCTACCAAGGAAGCCGAAGCCCGACGGGTCCGAAGATGTTGATCTGTCCGGACTCCTGCGGTTTGTTGCGGGCGAAGAAGGCGACCCGTGGGAGTTCACGGAGCGAGGGCGGGGGCCTCGCGGCCCTGGGGGGCGAGGGAACGGAGAAGCCCCGGGTCTGCGAGAAGCCGATTCGTGGTCGTTCGGATTTCCGGCGGCAAAGGCACTTATCGGCCCGAGGCTTGGAGCGGGCCGTGCCCGCGCCCGACTTCTGGGAGGAGGTCTACCGGAACGCGGACGTGTCCGACCTCCCGTGGTACACGCCGGAGCTGGACGCGGACATCGGGCGCGCGCTGACGAGGCACGTGCCGGACGGGAGCCGCATCCTCGACCTCGGCACGGGCCCCGCGACGCAGGCGATCGCCCTCGCGAAGCGCGGATACGACGTCGTCGCGACGGACATCGCGCCCTCCGCCATCGAGAAGGCGAGGCGCGCGGCGAGCCGGGAGGGCGTCCAGGTCGACTTCCGCGTCGACAACATCCTGGACTCGAGGCTCGAGGACGGCCTCGTGGACGGAATCGTCGACCGCGGGATGTTCCACACGCTCCCGCCGGAACGGAGGCCGCGCTACGTCACGGCGGTGAGACGGATCCTCCGGCCGCGGGGATACGTCGTCGTCAAGGCCTTCTCGGACCAGGAACCGAGGAAGATCGGTCCGTACCCGTTCTCGCCCGAGGCGCTGGGGTCGTGCTTCGAGGAGGCGTTCGAGGTCCTCTCCATCGAGGACGCGAGGTTCCACGGCCCGGGCCCGGACCCGCCGAAGGCGCTCCTCGCGGTCTTCCGCCGCCGGGGACCCGGGGACCGGCCCTAGAACCGGGAACGGAACCGTTCCACGAGGTCCCGGTTCCCCACGTAGGTCGGGACCGTCTGGTCGACCGCCGTCGCGGGCACGTCCAGGATCCGCTCCGCGCCCGTGGTCCCCGCCCCGCCGGCGGCCTCCACGACGAACGAGATCGGGTTCGACTCGAAGTGCAGGCGGTACTTCCCCGCGGGCTTGTCGACCAGGGCGGGGTACGCGAAGAACCCGCCGTAGTGGAGGATCTGGTTGAAGTCCCCCACGAAGGAGCCCCCGTAGCGGAGATTCATCAACTCCTTCTCCAGCTCCCCCACGAAGGCCTTCACCTCGGGGATCCACCGGTCCCGGTGGCCCCCGATGCCGTAGAGCTTCCCGCGGGCGGGGAGGCGGAGGCCCTCCGCGATCAGGAAGAAGTCGTCGGGCCGGGTCCCTCCGCCCTGGACGAACTCGTGGACGCCCTGCCGCGTCGCGTACACGAAGGTCGTGGCGGGGCCGTAGATCAGGTAGCCGGCGGCGAAGAGGTCGGAACCGCGCGCGGGCAGGTCCTTCCCGTCGAAGACCCCGAAGATGGTCCCGAAGATGTTGTTGCTCTTCACGTTCGAGGACCCGTCGAGGGGGTCCAGGACGACGGAGAACCGGCCGCGTCCCACGGCCTTCACCTCCCCCATCTCCTCCGACGCGACCTGGGAGACGAGACCGGAGTCGCGCAGCGCGTCCACGAACAGGTTGTTCATCCACACGTCGAGGTCGAGCTGCTGCTCGCCGTACACGTTCCGCGTCGCGGCGGGATCCCGGCGGATCGGGAGCTCCCGCCGGATGCGGCCCGTGAGCCCCGCGATGCCCGACAGGAGCCGCCCGAACTCGGGGTCCGCCTTCCCCGCGTGCTCCGCCAGGGAGACGTCGGACCCGCGGCCCTCCTCAGTAGGCGGCGTACCATCCCTCGAAGCGGTCCGCGAGCTTCTCCTTGCCGCCGTAGAAGTCCCACCAGGGCCGCGCGTAGCGGCGGGCGAGGTCCGCGAGGGCCTCGAAGTTCTTCGCCCCCTGGGTCCGCACGAACGCCATCTGCCTCTCGAAGCCCGCCTCCTTGAACGCGTCCTTCCAGATCGCGCGGCCCGCGAGGAACCCGGAGGCCCCGCCCTGGCACGCCGTCCCGACGAGGCCCTTGAAGACGTCGAAGTCCGCCCCCGCGCTGAGCACGACCCACGGCACCTTCGTCGTCCGGCTGAGCCGCTCGCAGTTCTTCCGGAGCTCCTCCGGGTCCTTCGTGACCTTCACGTCCCCCGGGAACTCCGCCTTCAGGACGTCCAGGCCGAGCGGGGAGAGGGCCTCCGCGGTGCGGATGACCGTGTCGGCCTTGTGGTGGGCGAACTCCTCCGCGGTCTCGTCGCCGGGGTAGGACATGGGCTCGCACACGAACGCGAGGTCGAGCCGCCGGCACTCGTCGGCGACGGAGCGGACGACCTTCACCTGGTGGTCGACGACCTCGCGCGGGGCGTCCGGGTGGAAGAAGATGAGGAGCTTCGCCGCGCTCGCCCCGAGGCGCTTCACCTTCTCGACGCTCCAGCCGTCCAGGAGCTTCGTGAGGCGCCAGTTCCCCTGCGTCTCGTAGCCCGAGGTTTCCAGGGCCACGAGGAGGCCCGTCCGGCCCGGGAGCACGAAGCGGTTGACCGCGGGGCCCACGCCGAAGTCGGGGTCGAGGAGGTAGCCGCTCGCGAGGGGCGCCAGGGCCTGGGTCACCCCGAGCTTCACGGCCTCCATCTCCGCGTAGCGGGCCGCCTTGGGGTCCTCCGGATGGAGCATCTTCTGGAGGCTGCCCCGCTGGTCCATCGCGATCATCGTGAACCGGCCGCCCTCGTCCGAGATCTGCTGGAGGCCCCGAAGCTTGCCGATCGAGATCCTCATTCGACCACTCCCGGGCGGGAACATGTGCGACGCCATCTTGAGGTTTGCTCCTGGCGGAAGGGGCGGCGCCGCCCGCGTCCGGCCCTCGGGCCGCGGGACGCCGCGAGCCCAAGCTTATTTCCGCCCCGCTGCCGTTCCCGCGGAGCGTGCGGGTCCCCGCCCTCGTCGTGAACTTCAAGGTCTACCCCGAGGTCCTCGGGAAGCGCGGGTGGGACCTCGCCGCGACCTGCGCGAAGGCCGCGGAGGACACGGGCGCGTCCCTCGTCATCGCCCCGCCCCTGCCCGACCTCGCGCACATCGCGCGGCTTGTCCACCTCCCCGTCTTCGGGCAGCACGCGGACGCGGCGGAGGCCGGGGCCCACACGGGCTGGCTGCCGCCCGAGGCGCTCCTGGAGGCGGGCGCCGCGGGGACGCTCCTGAACCACAGCGAGCGGAAGATCCCGCACAAGGACGTCGCGGCGCTCATCCCCCGGTGCGAGACGCTCGGCCTCGAGGTCATCGCCTGCGCGGACGACCTCAAGGAGGCGGAGGCCCTCGCGAGGCTCGCGCCGGACTACATCGCGATCGAGCCGCCCGAGTTGATCGGAGGCGACCTCAGCGTGACGACGGCCCGCCCCGAGATCGTGTCCGGGGCCGTCGAGGCGATCCACCGCATCGACCCGGACGTGGGCGTTCTCTGCGGGGCCGGCGTCAAGGACCGCAAGGACGTGCGCGCGGCCCTGGAGCTCGGGACCGTGGGGGTCCTGCTCGCCTCGGGGGTCGTCAAGGCGAAGGACCCGGAGAAGGCGCTGCGCGACCTCGCAAAAGGATTGCGGTGAACTTCAGGCCTGCCTCCGGATCAGGACGGTCGCGGCGAGCATCGTGACGAGCGCGTACAGCGCAAGCGCGACCAGGTCGATCCCGATGTCTCCGACGCCCCACCCGCGGAGCATGACGCTCCGCATCGCGTCCGCGGCGTAGGTGGTCGGGACGGCGTAGGCGAGGGGGCGCAGCCCTCCGGGGATGGCCTCGAGCGGATAGAAGATCCCGCCGAGCAGGATCGAGGGGAACAGGACCAGCGGGATGAACTGGACCGCCTGCAGCTCGTTGCGGGCCGCCGCGGACGCGACCATGCCGAGCCCCTGGTTCCCCACCGCGAACAGGAGGATGAGGGCGAAGACCAGGAGGACGCTCCCGGCGATCTGGACCTGGAAGAGGGCGATCGCCGCGACCAGGATCACCGCGCTCTGCGCGACCGCGACCCCGGAGAGGGCCGCCGCCTGCCCCAGGACGAGCTCGAGGGGTTCGAGCGGCGTGGAGAAGAGCCTCTCGAGCATCCCCGCGGTCTTCTCTCGCACGATGAGGATCACGGAGAAGATCGTCGACACCATGAGGACCGCGAGGGCGATGACCCCCGGGGCGAAGGAGTCGATGAACCGCGTGTCCGCGGAGCCGTAGACGTAGTCTGGGCTCAGGGAGAGCGCTGCGGCGCCCCCCGCCCCCGCGAGCGCCTTCTCCGCGGACGCCCGGACGGTCGCGAGGACCGCGGACACGATGGGCGGCGACGAGCCGTCCAGGAACACGATGAGGGTCGCACTCCGGAGGAGGAGCTGCTGGGAGAAGTTCTGCGGCAGCCAGATCGCGGCCCACGCCTGGCCGTCCTCGACCTGCGACCGCGCGGACGCGGGGTCCGCCGACGAGACCAGGGAGAGCGTGTCCCCTGTGAGGTTCGCGACGAGCCGCGCACCCATGGGCCCGAGGTCCGCGTTCACGACGAGGGTGCGCACGTCATGGACCTGGCCGCCGAACGTGTAGCCGAACGCGATGACCATGAGGAGGGGCATGCCGACAACGAAGCCGAGGGTCCGTTTGTCGTGGCGGAACTGGGAGAGCGACTTGCGCGCGACCGCCCCTACGCGGTGGAGCCTCATGCCGTCCCCTCCTTCCCGGACCGCACGAGGGCGAGGAACGCGTCGTCGAGGTTCCCCGTGTGCGTGCGCTCCTTGACTGCGGCGGGCGGGCCGTGGGCGAGCAGCCTCCCCTGGTGGAGAAGGGCGACCCGGTCGCAGTGCGCGGCCTCCTCCATGTAGTGCGTCGTGATCACGACCGTCTTCCCGCGCTCCGTGAGTCCGCGGAAGTAGGCCCAGAACGCGGCCCGGAGCTCCGGGTCCACGCCGACGGTGGGCTCGTCGAGCAGGAGCAGGTCCGGATCGTGCAGCCATGCGATGGCGAGGGACGTGCGGCGGCGCATGCCGCCGGAAAGCGTGGAGACGAGGTCGTGGCGGCGGGCCGCGATGTCGACGAGATCGAGCACCGCCTCCGTGCGCTCCGCGATCGCGTCCTCGCCCATCCCGACGAGGCGGCCGAAGAGGGCGAGGTTCTCCTCCACGGTCAGGTCGCCGTAGACGGCCACGTCCTGGGGCATGTAGCCGATCCGGGGCAGGACGTCCCGGGGCGGGAGACGGCGGCCCAGGACGAACGCGGTCCCGCCGCTCGGCGCGGTGAGGCCGAGCCAGAGGCGGATCGTGGTGGTCTTCCCGGCCCCGTTGGGCCCGAGGAGCCCGAAGATCGTCCCCCGCGGGACCAAAAGCGTGAGGCCGCGGAG
>JAJYKG010000026.1 GCA_021788795.1 Thermoplasmata archaeon
GAAGGTGAAAGCGCTCCTCAAGCCGAAGCCCATGGATGAGATCCGCGACCCGCAGGACCGCTTCGACTCGGTGCGGAGCGTCACGGCGGCCGCCGGCGTCAAGATCGTCGCCGCGGACGTCGAGGGCGCGGTCTCGGGCGCGCCCGTGCGCGTCGCGAAGGGTGACGTGAAGGAGATCGTCGAGGAAATCGCGAAGGAGTCCCAGCCGCACGTCGAGGTTCAGGACGAGGGCGTCATGCTCAAGGCCGACGCCATCGGCTCCCTCGAGGGCCTGGCGTACGAGTGCAAGCAGGCGGACATCCCCGTCCGGTTCGCGCGGCTGGGCGCGATCTCCCGTCGCGACGTGATTGACGTCGCCACCGCGAGGAATCCGCTCCACCAGGCCCTGCTCGCCTTCAACGCGGAAGTCCTCCCGGACGCACAGGCGTCGCTTCTCGACAATCCCGACGTGAAGTTGCTCCAGAGCGACATCATCTACCGCCTCATCGAGGAGTACGGGACCTGGAGGGACGAGCGCAAGCGGCAGCTGGAGGCCGCGAGCCGCAAGGCGATCACCTATCCGGCGAAGCTCCTCTTCCTGGGAGACTACGTGTTCCGCACGTCGCATCCCGCGATCTTCGGCGTGCGCGTCGTGAGCGGCCGGCTCCGCCCGGCCACGCCGGTCATGCGCGAGGACGGCCGCAGCCTCGGCCGGATCAAGAGCATCCGGAGCGGCGAGAAGAGCCTCGAGGAGGCCCTCCAGGGGCAGGAGGTCGCCATCGCCATCGACGGGGTGACCGTGGGACGGCAGATCAGCGGCGGGGACATCCTCCTCGTGGAGCTCACGGAGGAAGAGGCGCGCATGTTGAGGCGCCGCAAGGAGCTCACCCACGACGAGACCGAGACCCTGGAGCAGATCTGTGAAGTCAAACGCAAGGAGGACCCGTTTTGGGGGATGTAGCGGCGGACCCGCGCCTCGCGGAGCTCCAGGCGAAGCTCCCGCGGAAGCACGTGTGCAAGGACTGCGACAAGTGGTACGGCCAGGAGGACGACGAGTACGGCCCGTGCATGTACAAGCACCACCGGAAGGACAAGAAGTACGTGACCTACGGCTACCACGAGTGCGATGAGGTCGAGGAACTGGAACGGCGGGTGAATCTGTGGCGGAGCCGCGCGTCCGAAGGCTCGTCGAGCGGGACATCCAGCGGGCCATCGAGCTGACGGACCTCGAGGGCTGGGGCTACACCCGGGCCGACTTCGAGCGCCTCCTGGCCCTGTCCCCGCAGGGCTGCCTCGCGGCCGAGGACGACGGCCACGTCGTGGGCGTCCTCACGACGACGACGTACGAGCGCCTCGCGTTCCTGGGCGCCGTCCTCGTGAGCCCCGAGGTCCGCGGCAAGGGAGTCGGCCGCCTGCTGATGCAGGCCGCCCTGATGCACCTCGCCTCGACCGGCGTGGAGACCGTCCGGCTCAATGCGTACATGGACGTGGTCAAGTTCTACGAGCGGCTGGGCTTCCACGGTGAGTACGAGGTCGTCCGGTGGAGGGTGGCCGCCGAACCCCGGGGAGCCGGACCCGCGTCTCTTGCGACGGCGGGCGACCTCGACGATCTCGCAGCCTTCGACGCCCCGGTCTTCGGCGCCTCGCGTCGCGCCCTCCTGGAGCGTCTCCTCCGGGAGAACCCCGAGACCTTCCTCATCGCCCGCGAGGGAGCCGGCGTGGTCGGATACGTGGTCGGAAGCCCGTACGGCGGCGCGTGCGAGATCGGGCCCTGGGTGGTCGCCCCGGGCCATCCGCAAGCCGCGCAGGCCCTCTTCCGTTCGCTCGTGAACGCCGTGGGGCCGCGGGAGTTCTCCCTCAGCGGTCCGAGCCGGAACCCCGACCTGGTCCGCTTCGTGCGAGAAGCCGGCTTCACCGAGGTGTTCCACACCCTGCGCATGTGGTGGGGGAAGGACCTCTTCCCCGGCGAACCCGCGGGCATCTGGGCCGCCGCCGGGCTGGAGAAAGGATGAAGTAGCGACCGGCTCTCGTCCTGCCCATGTCCGAGAAGCGGGATCTGGCGATCGTCGGCTTGCTCTTGGGCCTCCTCGGGGGGGCCCTCATCCTGGCGGCGAGCCTCGGGCCGTACGACCGGAACTTCGCGAACATCACGATCGCGGCCCTGGTGGGGAGCGTGGTCTCCATCATCCTCGGCATCGCGATCCTCTTCGGGAGCCTGCTCCTCTACCGGGGCCGCTACAGCGCGGGCGGGATCCTGAACCTCGTCCTCGGCATCGTGGTCCTGATCATCGGCCCGAGCCAGCTCGGGGGCATCCTCGCGCTCATCAGCGGGGTGGTCGGGCTCATCGCGAACGAGGCCCGCTCCTGACGGACGCGCGGCCTAGAGCCTCGGCCCAATCATCTGCCAGAGGATCAGGGCCAGGACGAAGAGCGCGAACAGATAGGATACCTGACGCACGACGCGGTCGCGCTGCTCCGGCTGGAGCCCGCCGCGGAAGCGGGTGACCAGCGCCGTGATCCCGTCGCGGAAGAGGTAGCCTCCGTCCAGGGGGACCGCCGGGAGTGCGTTCGTGGCCCCGAGCATCGCGTTGAGCCAGAAGAGCCAGTACATCGTGTTTGCGAGGAGCCAGAAGAGGGGTTGCGGGATCGCGCCGAGCGGCCCGCTGACCTGGTAGAACTGGATCTCCGGCGACTGTACGGGCGCGCGACCGGAGAAGGGGAGCGCGATGAAGGAGAGGACCGCCCCCGGCACGCCGCCGAACTTGTCGAGGTTCGTGAACGGGTGGTAGTAGTCCGTGCTCACGTCGAGGGCGTAGATGCCCAGGAGCGGGCGGCCGGTCGTCGCGTCGTAGCCCAGGGTCACGTTGTACCAACTGTACGCGCCGGTGGTGGGGTCGTACGCTTCCACGGGGACGGTCTCGTTGGGATGGACGTTGGCGAGGGCGTTCGTGAAGTCCGTGAAGCTGTTCACCGGCGTCCCGTTCACGTTCGTGATCACCGTGTACGCCTGCATGCTCGCGTTGGACGCGCCCGACTCCGTCGTGAAGCCCACGATGCCCACGCCGGCATGGACCGGGGTCACCGCGGACATCATCATCGTGGAGAAGAGGAAGCCGAAGAGCAGGGCGAGCAGGAGGTTCGTCGCCGGTCCGGCGGCGTACAGGCGCGCGCGCTGCCGCGGCGGGAGGGCGCGCATCTCCGCCTCGTCCGGCTCGACGAACGCGCCGATGGGCACCACGAGGAAGATCGCGCCCACGGACTGCACCTTGACGTTCGCGGCGCGGGCCAGGATGCCGTGGCAGAACTCGTGGAGGACGATCGCGACCGCGAGGCCGAAGATCCCGTAGCCCACGGGGATGAGCGGGTTCACGCCGGGGATGCCCAAGAGCAGGTCCGGGGAGGGCGGGTTGGCGCGCACCGCCTCGGAGGTGACCAGGGTGGCCTCCCAGACCAGGAGGACCGTCGTCGCGATCATCGCCGCGGCCACGAGGAGGATGGACAGATCCCCGAAGCGCTGCCAGAACTTCTTGCGGCGGGCGAGGCGGTCGATCAGGGCCCGCCCGCGGCCCGTCTTCCACATGACGATTGGGCCGGCCAGAGTGATGTTCCGCGGCTCCAGGAGCTTCCGGTGCTGGAAGTAGACGAAGACGAGGGTCCAGGCGACGACGATGACGAGGGTGATCAGGTACCAGAAGTAGGGGCCCAGGTCTGCCATCGACGGAGGCGACGAGTCCTCGGGCGTATATAAGTTATCCCGGGCGGTTCGTCCGTTCCCGAGTAGAGGCCGTTTCAAAACCTCCTGAGGCAGATCATGAGTATCGCCACAGGGAGGAAGCCCAGGAAGGCAGTGAGACTCCGGTCCCACCGGGTGGTGGGCCTCCGGCACGAGGTGTTCCACCAGCTGTTCGTGCGCTCGATGATCCAGAGGCACCGATAGCGGCGGAGCTTGCGACCGTCCTGGGTCTTCGCTCGGCCGGAGATGTGCGGCGCAATGAGGTCAATGCCCCGTTGCCGGAAACGTTCCCGGAGCGGACCGCGGTCGTACGTCCGGTCGCTGATGAGCCGAGGAGGTTTCGAGCGGGGACGACCTCGTCCCGGGCGAGGTATCCGAACACCGCGGAGCGTCCGCTCGGCGAGAGTCGACTCGTGAGGGTTCGCAGGCGCCGCGAGAATCGAGATTGGTACACCCGTGCCGCCTGCCACCGCCATGCACTTCGTACCGTTCCCCTTCCGGGTCTTCCCGACGGCGGGGCCCCCCTTCTGGCCGGCATGTACGTGGCGTCGATGAAGCACTCCTGCCATGCCAGGAGGCCGCGGTCGTCGAGCCGCCTCAGGTACTCCTGCCCGACGCCCTCCCAGACGCCGTCGGCCTCCCATCGGTTGAGGCGGCGCCAGCACGTCGCCGGGCTGAGGCCGTAGTCCTCCGGCAGATCGCGCCACCGGGCGCCCGTCCGGAGGACCCGCAGGATTCCCTCGAAGACTGCCCGGCTGTCCACCGCCGGTCGGCCTCCTTTCCTGGAGGGCTTCCACCTCAGGAGGAGGGGTTCGAGCCTCCTCCATTGTTCTTCCGTCAACCGAATCAAGCTGGCCCTTCGGGTCATCCCATCCCGGAGGAGAAATCAACAGGGAGACTCAAGAAGATAGGGAGATTTCCGGATTGAACGGAATCCTAGTCCCAAGCGGTTCCATGCGGAGCGCGGGCGTCAAGGCTTCGGCCCCCCGTCCCCATCGGTCGATGGGCCCTCCGGCGAAGTTCGGGGAAGGTCCCGAGTCGCCCACCACGACGCGGGGAGCGCGACGCCCGCGGCGACGATGCTCGAAGCGAGAAAAATGAGGTTCGAGGTTGTCGCGATCAAATAAAGGGAGAGCGCCCATACGGCGAATCCGATGGCCGCTACCCCAATCCTCCGGGGATGGTTCATCGCCTTGCCACGTCCAAGTACCGCTCCGGCGGCGCAAGAAGCTATGGGGACCGGTGCGCACGGCGAAAAGGGAGAGGAGGGGGTGGACCCCTCCAGAATCCTCCGCCCCTATTTGTGCGGCTTGTCCAGCGCGAGAGTCCCGTTTGCAACGAAATCCCCAGGCGCGGTCACACGCAGGTCGTACACGGTGAACGACCCATTGCGCTCACCAGGACAACAAGCACGACCACAGCCGTCCTCCATCTGTATGCACCCCTCCTCGTCATCCCCACACACCACCCGGCACATCCATGAGCTTTAGCAGGATTCCAACACCTACGGCGGGCGTGAAGCGCCCTGCCACGGTGACCCGGAAGCCAAGGAAGTGGTCGTGGCCGACCGGATACCACGTCATGAAGAATGACGGAAATACGAATTCATAGAAGGGGGCGGTCGCCGACTGGTTCAGGAGGGCCGGTGTCAGGACGGCAGAGCCGGGACCGGTGACATTGGCAATCTGAACTGGATCGTATGATACATTCGTCCGGCTCGATAGGGCTCCTCCTCTGGCCGCGGCCAGCTGGCCCGTTTGGTTGTAGGTCACCGTCAGCCCGCTGAGGTTCAGATTCGACGCGAACACGCCTTGAACGGTGACTTTGATGTCAGTCTCGACCAAGTTATATCCGGGGATGAAGAACGTCGAAGTGTTCAACCGCAATGCAAGCGTCGACCCAGTGCCACTGCTCTGGTTCGCATATGTCGTCGTGGTGAAGTGCCCGACCAGCGGCGACAGGGACGAGACGTTCGCGAAGTTCCCCTCGATGACGCCAATCATCGAGCCATCCGTCACCATCAGGTGGACCGGAGCCTTCGCCAGCTCGTAGACGAGCGTCCCCGATCCGCCGCCAAGGAGGATGCCGACGACTGCAAGAAGCATGAGGCGCTGTCGCCATGACGAGAAGGCACGCACTAAGCTCCCTTCACGCCGGCCGCCAACTGTTCTGGCGTATTTAGGAGCTCCGTAATTGTTTCTGCACTTGCCACGGGGCAGTTTTGAAACCGCCTCTAGTGCGCGGGCATCTGACGCGCCCAGATCTCATCGGGCACGCCCTCGTACACCGCGAACGCGTCCTCGGCCTTGTGGGCGCCGCTGCCCTTGGCCAGGGCCTTGATGCGGTCCACCCGGAGCACCCAGTAGTGGATGCGCCACGTCTTGCCCTTCTTGATGAGGACTTCGTCCTGGCGCGTGCCGAGGAGGCCCTCCTCCTCGAGCATGTAGAACACGTCGCGGTCTGCGGCGTCGAGGTTGTTGTCGATGACCTCCGTCTGGAAGCCGAAGAAGGAGAGGATGTAGTCCGCGAGGATGCGGACCTCCTCGTCCGGCATCCCGCGCTTCCCGAGCGTGGCGTTCAGTGCGGCGACGACCTCCGACATCAGGACGATCGGCATGAGAGGCCGAATGGCGGACCTTGCGGCGAACATAAAAGCACACCGTCCATATTCGCCCCCATGATAATTCTCGGAGGCGAACGATGCCTCCCGTGCGTACCCGCCGGCATGCGATGGCCTATCTGACCGCCCCGGACCGCGCGGCCGCCCGGAGGATCGTGCGCATCGTGCTCGCGGCACGGCTCGCGGCTTGCGCGAACCTCGTGCCGATAGCGTCGGACTACTGGTGGCGCGGCTCCGTGGAGCACGCCAAGGAGGTGCTGGTGGTCTTCAAGACGCGGCGCGCCCTCGTGCCGCGGCTCCCCGCCGCGGTCCGCGCGGCCCACCCGTACGAGGTCCCCTGCGTGGTGACCTACGCGATGGACGCAGGGTCCGCGTCCTACCTGGCGTGGATCGACCGCGAGACGCGGCGTCAGCGATAGACGGCCACCGCGCCGTACCCGACGGCCATGTCCGTGTCGCCGCTCACGTCGCTGGACGAGCCATACTTCAGGAGCTTCGCCTCCCGCGCGCCCAGCTTCTTCGCGGCCACGAGCATCGCGGTGACCGGACCGTAGCCGCACATGGAGATGTCGTCCCGAGCGACGCGGTCCTGCAGGCCCTTGGGGTCGAGGACCAGGATACGTTCCAGGGCCTTCGCGTCCTGCTCCTTGGCCCACTCCGGGGCCGTCTTGCCCCGGGGCGGGATCTGGTTGTAGCTCATCCCGACGTGGCTGAAGTCCGACGACGCCACGACGAGGGCATCGCGGTCCCTGACCGCCTCTGCGACGAGCTCGCCGACCTCCGCGGCAATCTCGTACTCCTGGAAGGCCATGCATACGGGCACGAACTTCACATCGTGGGAGAGGTGCTGGAGGAAGGGGAGCTGGACCTCGATGCTGTGCTCGTGGCGGTGCGCCGCGACGTCGTCCTCGACCGGCGGCTTCGCGACCGCCTTCAAGAGCGCTACATCGATCGGCACGGGGCCGAGGGGCGTCTCCCAGTCGTGGCGCGACGTGGCGATGGGCGCACCCGTCCCGTAGTGGTTCGGCCCCAGGACGATGTACGAGGCCCGGACGCCGTCTCGCGCGAGGGCGGCGTAGCTGTGGGCCGCGACCGGGCCGGAATACTGGTAGCCCGCGTGGGGGCAGACGAGGCCGAGAAGCTTGCGCTCCCCTTTCTGCGGCTCGGGCAGGTGGCCCGGGCCCAGGGGAGAGGTGTAGCAGCGCTCGATCTGGCGGAGGAGACTGGCCTTCGTGCCTTCGTAGAAGGCGCCGGCGACCGCGGGATAGCGCATGCGAGGCGACCCGTCAGAGGGACGCCTCGTAATCGTCGATCGCCGGTGTAAACTCTTCGTCGGTCTTGAGCGTCCCGCGGGCCTTCAGGACCTCCCGCGTCAGGAGCCAGTAGACGGTGGCCAGGGCGCGGCGGCCCTTGTTGTTCGTCGGGATGACCAGATCCACGTACCGCGTCTCGTTGTTCGCGTCGCAGAGGGCGACCACGGGGATGCCGACGTTGAGCGCCTCGCGGAGGGCCTGCTGGTCCGCCGCGGGGTCGGTGACCATGATGGCCTGGGGCTCGATGTACTCCTCGAGCTTCGGGTTCGTCAGGGTGCCGGGCACGAAGCGGCCGGCGAGGACCTGCGCTCCCACGGCCTTCGCGAAGAGCTTCGCGGGCTTCTGGGCGTACTGTCGCGCCGCGACGACGAGGAGGCCCTCCGGCTGGAAGTGCGCGAGGAACTTGGACGCCTCGCGGATGCGGGTGTCCGTCTTCTTGATGTCGAGGACGTAGAGCCCGTCGATGCGCACCTTGTAGATGAAGGGCTTCATGTCCGCGCTCTTCTGCTGCGTGCCGATGTGCACGCCGGACGTCAGGTAGACGTCCTCCGGCACCAGGAGTCCCTGGACGCCCGTCTGCTCTTCCTCTTGCATCACATTCCCTCGTGGAGTTCCTCTTCGATCCGGATGAGCTCGTTGAGCTTCGCGGTCCGCTCGCCCCCGACGGTCCCCGTCTTGATGCCCAGGGATCCGAAGGCCACGGCGAGATGGGCGATCGTGTCGTCCGTCGTCTCGCCGCTGCGGTGGGAGACCACGGTGGCCCATCCAGCCTTCCGCGCGGTCTCGACCGTGGCGCGCGTTTCCGTCAGCGTCCCAATTTGATTGGGCTTAATAAGGATAGCGTTTCCCGATCCCGAAGCGATCCCCCTGCGGAGCCGCTCGACGTTCGTGCAGTAGATGTCGTCCCCGATGAGCACGACCTTCTTGCCGATCGCCTTCGTGAGCGCCGCGAAGCCGTCGAAGTCCTCCTCGTCGAGGGGGTCCTCATAGGCGTACACTCCGTAGTCCTTGGCAAGGCGGACGAGGAACTCGATCTGCTCTCCCGGGGCCAGGGCGCGGTCCTTGTACCGGTACTTGCCGTCCCGGTAGAACTCCGAGGCCGCGAGGTCCATGGCGGGCCGCACGGGGAACCCGAGATCCTTCTCGACCGTCTTGCAGGCGTCCGCGAGGAGGGCGAGGGCCTCCTCGTCCCCGAGCTTCGCGACCCACGCACCCTCGTCCCCGCGCCCGAGCGGTTCGCCGGGGAACTTCCTCGAGAGGACCTCCTTGAGCCGGTGGTGCACCCGGGCGTTCGCGAAGACGTTGCCTGCGACCGTGGGCCCCTGGGAAACCACGAGGTACTCCTGGACCGTGGTCCCGCCCACGGCGTGGCGCCCCCCACCGATGACGTTGCCGAAGGGGAAGGGCATCTTCCCCGCGGACCGGCCGCCGAGGAACCGGTACAGCGGGCGCCCCGCGGCCGCGGCGGCCGCCCTTGCGTTCGCGAGGGAGATCGCCGCGGCCAAGTTCCCGCCGATCCGGGAGAAGTTGGGCGTCCCGTCGACCTCTCGCAGCCAGCGGTCGAGGCCCTCCTGGTCCGCGACGTCGCGGCCCTTGAGGGCCGGGCCGAGGTCCTTCGTGAAAAGGCGCACCGCCTCATCCGCACCCCCTTTCGGGAAGGCCTGCGCCTCATGGGCGCCCGTGCTCGCCCCAGAGGGGGCGGCGACGCGGACGCGGATGGGGGCGAACAGGTCCACCTCCACGGTGGCGTTCCCGCGGCTGTCGAGGACCTTGCGGATCGACGCGCGCTCAATGATCGGCATGCGAGTGCCTCTGGACGGTCAGAGGGATGGACCCGGACTGGAACTCCCGGACCGCGATGCGCAGCGGATCGACGTCCGCCCGCACCGCGTCGAGGACCCCGGGTGCTCCCATGGAGATCTGGAGGGCCCTCGCACCGAGGATGCGGGCTCGCTCAAAACGGGTGTATAACATAAGCGGCCACGAGACAGGGGCCGAGAGGGCCGGGAAATATAAAGGTTTCCGCCCGGGGGACCCGGGCGGTTCTTCGCGCGCCTACTGCGGCGGAGGCGCCATCGGAGGCGGCGCGTAGGCCGCCGCGGGCACCGCGGGCGCGGGCTTGAACACGAGGCCGAGGATGCCGCCGATCAGGGCGAGGATGAAGCCGATCAGGAGCCCGGCGAAGCTGAAGGGGATGCTCACGATCGCGAGGATGAGGACGATTGCACCCCACATCACGTGCTGCTGCGGCTTGGTGTACATCATGACGCCGCCGACGATCACGATGAGCCCGAAGATGAGGCCGAGGACGCCCATCATGGTCGTGTTCAACCCGATGCCCAGGGATAGGAACGACAGAAACGCCCCGATGGAAATCCACAGCAGGGCTCCCAAGATCACAAAGATTCCGCCAATCAACGATAGCACGAACGCTGCAGTTGGTTTCTCTGCCAAGGCAAGCCTCCTACGCTGCTGGGCGCTGATATTTCGGCCATTATATAAAAGTTGTGATAAAAGCCCAACCGGAGGGAGAAGGGGCACCCCGCGTGGCCACACCATCTCTGCATGCGTCCCGGTTCCCGGCGCCGCCACCCTCCCCGGCCGCTCGTCGAAAGCGCGGTCGGGCGCGGCCCCGTCAGTGGAAGTGCTGCCTCACGAGCACGAGGTAGATCAGGATGATGAGCGGGAGCACGATCGTCGGCGAGGGGAATCCGCCGACGAGGGACAGGATCATCACGATGATCGCGAGCCACCACGCCCAGCTCCGAAGGTGCCACAGCCCGAGGCCCACGCCGATCCAGATGAGGCCGACGATCAGCAGCACGGCGCCCACGATGCTCCCGGCGAGGCCGAACGTGGGGAGCCCGGCCGGACCGATGAACCCAGAGTTCGCAAGGAAGCCGATCCCCGCGATCACGATGAGGACCCCGATCAGGATGACCAGGATCGCGAGGATGGCGACGCCGATCGGCCGGCTCGCGGGACGCGGCGGGTAGCCAGGGGCGGACATGGCACTCCTCGGAAGGAGCCGGGGGACCGTTATATAACCGTTGCCGGGAGAAAATCAATGGGTGAACCGAGCCAATCCGGCCAACGGTGGCGGTTTTCAGCCTTTGGCTTTCTCCCCCATACCTTTATCCACCCCACGACTTTCGGGCCGCGAGGCGAACCGCATGGTCGAGGCCTATTGCGTGAAGTGCAAGGCGAAGCGCGAGATGAAGAACCCTCAGGCCGTCACGCTCAAGAACGGGAAGCCCGCCACGAAGGGCATCTGCCCCGTTTGCGGCACGGCGATCATGCGCATCGGCGCCGCGAAGTAGGCCGCAGAGTCGTCCGGGCCCTGTGAGCCCATCGACAATGCTTACCGCTCCTTAGCATAGATTAATGTGAACACCCGGATTAGCCGCAGCCAGGTGATTCCGTGAAGGTCCCGGACATCAAAGTCACCCCTCCCGGCCCGAAGGCCCGAGAGGTGATCGAGCGCGACAAGAAGTACATGGCCACCACCACGAAGTCCGCCCCCGTGGTCATCAAACGCGGCCAGGGTTCCATCGTCGAGGACGTCGACGGGAACATCCTGATCGACTTCGCGTCCGGCATCTCCGTGCTCAACGTCGGCCTGTCCCACCCCAAGGTCGTGGAGGCGGTCCGGAAGCAGGCCGGGGAGTTCATGCACTTCGCCGGGACCGACTACTACTACGACGTGCAGACGCAGCTCGCGAAGAAGCTCGCCGAGATCACCCCCGGGAAGCACCCGAAGAAGACCTTCTTCGCCAACTCCGGCGCGGAGGGCAACGAGGCCGCGATCAAGATCGCGAAGTACTACAAGAAGCGCCAGATGTTCCTCGCGTTCCTCGGCGCGTTCCACGGGCGGTCCCAGGGCGCCCTCTCGCTGACGGCCAGCAAGGCGAAGCAGAAGTCCGGCTTCTTCCCGACGATGCCCGGCGTGGTGCACGTCCCGTACGCGTACTGCTTCCGCTGCCCCTACAAGATGACGTATCCGGGGTGCGATCTGTACTGCGCGAACATCATCGAGGATCTCTACCTCAAGACGATCGCGCCGCCGGAGGACCTCGCCGGCGTGTTCGTCGAGCCGGTGCAGGGCGAGGGCGGTTTCATCGTGCCGCCCCCGGGGTGGCTCGACCGCATCGGGAAGATCGCGAAGGATAACGACTTCCTGTTCATCGACGACGAGGTCCAGGCGGGCTTCGGTCGGAGCGGCAAGATGTGGGCGATCGACTACTCGAAGGTCATCCCGGACATCATGGTCTTGGCCAAGTCGCTCGGCGGCGGCATGCCCATCGGCGTCGCCGTGTTCGACGCGAAGATGGACTTCCCGATGTCGGGCAAGCACTCGAACACGTACGGAGGCAACCCGGTGGCCGCGGCCTCGTCCCTCGCCGTGATCGACGTCATCGAGTCCGAGGGCCTCGTCGACCGCTCGGCGAAGCTCGGGAAGCAGATGGCCAAACGGCTCGACGAGATGAAGGACGCCTACGAATTCATCGGCGACCGCCGCGGGCTCGGGATGATGCAGGTTCACGAGTTCGTCACGGACAAGCGGACGAACAAGCCGAACCCGAAGCTCCGCGACGCAGTCGAGAAGGACGCGTACGAGCATGGGCTCATCCTCCTCGGGTGCGGCGAGCAGGGGATCCGGTACATCCCCGCGCTCAACATCGAGGAGGACATCCTGGACTCCGGCCTCGACGTGCTCGAGGGCTGCTTCAAGCGCGCCTCGAAGTAAGTTCCATGGGGAGGGCTGCGCCCTCCCCCCATCCGCCATCGCCCCCGGCCCAAGCGGAGTCCTTGGGGCACATTAAATAAGGGCCTACCGGATTTCCCCCCTATGGCAGAAGGAGGAGGTGCCACCCCGCCTCCGGGCGCGCCGCCCGCGAAACGGGGTCTAGGCTGGAGATTGTGGGCAATCCTTGCGGTGATCGTAGTCGTGGTGATCGCCGGGGTCGCGATCGTGGTGCTGCGACCGAGCGCGCCCCAGCGCGATACGAGCACGATTGTGTACTACATGCAGTCCGAGCCGGTCACGATGGACCCCTCGGACGCCTATGACCTGTGGTCGTTCGTGGCCCTGCAGAACACGTACGACACCCTCGTGGGCTACAACAAGGACACGACCCAGCTCGTCCCCGACCGCGCGACCTCGTGGGACATCTCCTCCAGCGGGCTCAACTACACCTTCCACATCCGCCAGGGCGTGAAGTTCTGCGACGGCAACACCCTGACGGCAAACGACGTGTACGCCTCCTTCCGGAAGATCCTGGTCGAGGCCTCGCCCGACTCCGGCGTCGCGTGGATCGTGAACCAGACGATGGACCCGAAAAACATCGCCGGCTCGCTCTGGGTGAAGGACACCTACACGATCCAGATGAACATGTCCAACCCGAGCCTTGGGGGCCGGCCCTACGCGGCGTTCCTCTCGACCCTGGCCACCGTGGAACCCTCGGCAATCATGGAGAGCTCGTGGATCACTGCCCACGGCGGCGTGAAGTTCCTGACGCCCAACCAGTACATCATGCAGAACACGATGGGCACGGGCCCCTACTGCATGTCGGCCTCCGATTGGATCAAAGGCAGCCAGATGACCCTGCACCAGAACCCCTACTACTGGCACAACTGGACCAGCGCGAACCCGAAGACCATCGTGATGAAATTCACGTCGGATCCGACGTCCCGCGTTGAGGCCATCCGGTCTGGCGCCGCGGACGTCGCGGACCTCCCGCTGTCGATGGTGAGCCAGGTCTCGGGCATCTCGGGCGTCATCGCGAAGGCGAACGCCACGGTGAAGAGCGAGATCGTGACCTTCAACATGACGAACCCGTACATGGCGGACAACACGAGCGGACGGCTCGTCCGCCAGGCGTTTTCGTACGCGTTCGACTACAACGCGACGATCTCCCAGGACTTCGCGGGCTACGCCGCGCTCCTTCCAGGGCCGATCCCGGCGGGCATGCCGTTCTTCAGCGTCCAGCATCAGTACTACTACCAGAACCTCCAGAAGGCGAGCCAGCTGCTCAATCAATCCGGATACACGGAGAACGCCCAAGGCTTCCGTTTCGGCGGCTACGCGTTCCGGATCGTGGCGGACGGCTCCCAACTCGAGGAGGCGAACGCGGCGAGGCGGTGGCAATCCACCCTGTCGGTGCTCGGGGTGAAGACGAACCTCCTTGTCGAGCCCTCGACGGACGCCTGGGACACGGCCCGAGCGGCGGGCGCCTACGACTTCTTCGTGGCCCACTGGGTCCTGGACTACCTCGATCCGGACGACTACGTGACCCCGATGGTCATGAACGCCACGAACGGCGGGGACTACTGGCACACGGGTTTCGACAACCTGACGATCAACACCTACGGACTCGCGGCGCGGTCGGAGCTCACGTCGAACGCGCGGGCGAGCGACTACACGCAGGTGTACAATGCCGCGATGGCGGACCCGAACATGATCTGGTTCTGCCAGCAAGAGTACGTGCCCATCCACCAGAGCTACATCCACGGCTTCTGGTTCAACCCCGTGACCTGGTACAACTTCTACTACTATCAGAAGACGTAGGAGGCCGCCTCGTCGCGGAA
>JAJYKG010000287.1 GCA_021788795.1 Thermoplasmata archaeon
CCCAGGTGCTCGTGGATTTCTCCGCTGCAGAGGCGACCATGGAAGCCGCCAGGGTCGCGGCGGACCTGGGGGTAAACCTGGTCGTAGGCACCACCGGCCTCACTCCGGGCAACATCGACGAAATCCAGGGCGCGTCGACGCTGCTGTCGCCTCTCGAGGCGTCGCAGCTGTTGACGGACGAATACAGCGCCAAGATCCTCTTGGCCACGTACAAGCGCAAGATCAGCGCCCAGGAAATCAGCCAGCGATACGGCATCCCGATTGCGGCGTGCTACCGCAAGATCCGGATCCTCGAAGAGGTCGGCCTCATCGAGTGCGTCGAGCGGATCCTGACGCAGAAGGGAAAGAGGAAGAACCTCTACACCTCGTGCCTGCGCAACGCCTACATCTTCTTCGAGAACGGGAAGCTCCGCGCGCGCTTCCAGCTGGCCACGGGCCAGGTCAAGGACTTCGGCGGCGACTGGAACGGGCTCGACCTGCTCGGCCAGTGAGCCTCCCCCTTCCCTCTTATCCCATCCCTTCCTTTTTCTGCGCCTCGGTCCGCGCGAAGCGCCGTCGAGGACCTTCGCGTCGAACGGACGTTATCACGTATCGCAGCGGAGAATCGTGCCTCGCGCCTTGATATCCCATCGCTCGCATCGGCCTCGGGGGAACATGCGGATCCAGTACCACAAGATCCTCTCCGAGGGCCGCAGCGTGCGTTACGACCGGGTGGACGATGACGTCTTCCACCTCAGCGTGATCGTGACGGAGGACCAATCCCGCCGCGGGCGGGCCCGCCGCTCCACGTGACGCGTCGGCGCGTTGGCCGTGTCCGGGTTTCCCACTGAGTCGTTTAATA
Organism: Thermoplasmata archaeon; assembly: GCA_021788795.1. Classification (GTDB taxonomy): domain Archaea; phylum Thermoplasmatota; class Thermoplasmata; order RBG-16-68-12; family RBG-16-68-12; genus RBG-16-68-12. The sequence goes on from JAJYKG010000287.1 coordinate 842, forward strand.
CAATCGTGCCGTTCCCCGAGCAATGGCAGCCGGCCCGACCGCGGTCTATGAGCAGCTGACGATCCTGCTGACCCTCGGCGTCGTCAGCCACCTGTTCAGCAAGCGGTTCCACCAGTCGACCCTGATCGGCGAGATTGTCATCGGCATTCTGCTCGCCCCGAGCCTCCTCGGCGGCATGTTCGGCATCTTCGTGTTCGACACGACGTTCGTCCAGACCTTCGCGGCCCTCGGTGCCATCTTCCTCCTCTTCCTCATCGGTCTGGAGAGCGACTTCCGCGCCCTCTATACGCGGAAGAATTTCCTCGTCGCGCTCGGGGGCGTCATTCTCCCCCTGTTCTTCGGCTTCGTGACCGCGCTGTACCTCGCACCCCCGTCCGCGGTGGGGGCGGGGAGCAGCCCGTTCCTCATGGCCCTCTTCGTCGGCGCGACGCTCACCGCGACGAGCACGGCGATTGCGGCGTCCATCCTCCTCGAGCTGGGGCTCATGAAGGGGGACATCGGCCGGACGATCATGGGGGCGGCCGTCGTGGACGACATCCTCGGCCTCCTCATCCTCTCGATGGTCGTCGGGGTGGCGCACGGAGGCATCGACCCGCTGGGGATCGGGATCGTCATGGCGAAGGCGGTCGGTTTCATCGGCATCGGTATCCTGGTGGGCATCTACTTCTTCAGCCCCATCGTGGTCCGTCTCCAGATCATGGGCCTCAAGCTCGGGGTGAAGCACGGCGGTTTCCTCATCGCCCTCGCGCTCGCCCTCTTCTACTCGCTCGTGGCCGAGACGATCGGCCTCTCGGCCATCATCGGTGCGTTCTTGGCTGGGACCCTCTTCGCCTCGGGGCCTTTGAAGGACGAGTTCACGGACGGGGCGCAGTACCTCGAGGCCGTGTTCACGCCCATCTTCTTCATCTCCCTGGGCCTCAACGTGAGCATCGTCGCCGTCCTGCAGACGCCGCAGATCTTCTTCTTCACGATCGCCCTCGTGGTCGTCGCCATGGTGACGAAGATGGCGGGTTGCGCGATCGCGGCGCGCCTCCAGCACATGACCGTCATCGAGTCTCTCGCCGTGGGCTGGGGGATGACCCCGCGGGGCGAGGTCGGGCTCATCGTCGCGGTGACCGCCCTGACCGCGAGCATCATCAGCTCCTCCCTTTTCAGTGTGGTCGTCTTCGTCATCATCGTCGTGAGCGTCGCGCCCGCACCGCTCTTCAAGCAGGCCTTGCAGGCCCTGGACCAAGAGCGTCGGGCGAAGGAGGGCGCCGCGGCGAAGCCGCAGGCCTGATCACGACCTCGCCACGAGCTTCCCGTCGACCACGTCGACGGCTAGGAGGGTCTTGATCGGGATGCCGAGTTCTTGCTCCATCCGGGTCCTCTGGCGCGTCTTCTCGAAGACGATGAGCACCTCCGCGACCTCCGCGCCGATGCGGCGCAGCGCGGCCACGATGGCGAGGAGCGTGCCGCCGGTCGAGACCACGTCGTCCACGAAGGCCACGCGGTCCCCGCGGTGGATGTTGTTGATGAACATGTCCGTCCGCGCGTACCCGGTGGTCTTCTTGAGGGAGACCTCCCCAGGAAGCCCGTACTGGCGCTTCCGGATGAAGACGTAGGGCTTGTGGACGCGCATCGCGAGGCCGGAGGCGAGGGGGAAGCCCATGGACTCCGCAGTCACGATCTTGTCGACCCGCGACCAGTCCGCGAGCGCCGCGAGCCCGTCGAGGACCTCGTCCAGCACCTCGGGCCGGCCGAGGGGGATGCCGTCCGTGATCGGGTGGACGAAATAGTTGTAGTCGCCGAACTTCACGACGGGCGTCCCCGCGAGGCTCTCCCGCAGCCGCGGCAGGTCCATCCTAGGCCTCCCGCGTCACGAGGTCCCGGGCCACCTGGGCGGCCCTCTCGAGGATCTCCGCCTCGCTCTTGACCCGGCGCCCCTTCATGACGACCTGGCCGTCGCACACGACCGTGTCCACGCAGTTGCCGTGGGCCGCGTACACCCAGTTGCTCACGTCGTCGTGGCGGGGCGT